>DASWNL010000641.1:0-12235 GCA_036399215.1 Abditibacteriaceae bacterium | reverse complement strand
AAGGTATTGGACTCGGTCTTTTCCGGGAAGCCTGTTCCTTATTACGACAGCGGCCAAATGCATCGCGACTGGACATTTGTAACCGACATTGCTGCTGGTGTTGTTGCCGCTTGTGACCGTCCGCAAAATTATGAAGTGATTAATCTGGGGCGCGGCCACCCGGTTTTAGTAGCCGATTTTGTAGATTACCTGCAAGAACTCGCTGGAGGCAAAGCCAATCTCGTTCCCGAAAAGGCACCTTCTGCCGACATTAATTACACATACGCCGACATCAGCAAAGCGCAGCGATTGTTAGATTACGACCCACAAGTAACCGTTGAACAAGGCTGCCAACAATTCTGGGCTTGGTATCAAAGGAAGGATGAGAAGTAACCGAATTACTTCTCATCCTTCCGCCTTCATCCTTTGTTGTCCCGTTGGGCATATTTCTAACAGCACACATTTGTAGCAGCGGGGATTGTTAAAAAATATACTTTTTGACCGTTCAAATAGTAACTGCAAAATTGAGCGCGTTTACCCTCTCTAAATGCCTGATTTTCAGGTCCTAAGCCGCTGTTATATCAAATATAGGAGCGCCTGCTAATTCAGTGAATCTCCCTTTCATGCCAAATCAAAATTACCAGCCATTTGGTTTTGATTACATATTTGGTCTTGGAAGGATACGGGGGGTATCGCCCTCAACATAAACGGCCTAAATTCCTTCCATGGTGATCCGTCCCTTTATTACTTGGATGGTTGGAATCGGCGTGACCAGAGTAAATCTGCCAAACCCAATAATCAGTCGCGGTCTCGCCATTATTTTTTGAAAAACGGCTATGACATCAGCATTGATGGGTGGGATGCCTATGCTACCGGCTTACACACAACACCATTGCTGGCTCCATCTCTCATATAATGCTTTTGATTATTGATTTTGTGTTTTGAAGGTGTTGAAGATATAATTGTCAGCATTCAGAGTGCAGTTACTTAAACAAGAGGGCCGAAAACTATGTTCTACGTCCACTATAAGATTATTTTCATTGTCGCTTTTGTTTTAGCTGTGGTGGGTATTCCTGCGATTATATATGGGGCACGGCATAAAATGGATAGCCGCATTTTCCGCTTAATAGTGTTCCTTACCCTGTTTTACACTTCTTTCGAGATTTGCAAGGTGTTAAGCATATTCGAGTTCGAGCAGAGTGTAATCGAACTGTGGCTTACACCATTCGATGTGATTTACGATGCTATACCAGTTCTAGTGTGTTTCGTGTTATTTTTCTCCTATTTTCCTACCTTCTTACATCCAGCTATCGCAGCAAACACCTCCACTGAACCTGACCTCCTAAAACTACACGTCACCAACATCATCCACTCTGATGCCTTTTTAACCGCATTGAATGAATCATTACCTAAGGGTTCTCATGACTCTGAGTATGGGTTTGATTATGTTCCGTATATGCTGCAAAGTTTGGCTGAACGGCGGCGGCGACTCGAAAAGTCTGCACGCTTCTTTTTTCGAGCGACCATTTGCTTAGGCGTCCTTCTTTCAGGAATTGTGATGTTCTTTGGCTATGTCATGATTAATGATGCATCCATTGGCCCGGCTAGACGTGTTCGAGACCTTAGCAATGAAACAAGAGAAATAAATACAACACTAAACAAGCTTCTTCCGAGTTACTATGACAACCCAAGTTTTCAGGAGATCTGCGGCCAAAGTTTGAACACCCTCGAATCAGCGCAGCCTGAAAAGGGTGCATTAAACACGAGTGAAACTGTCAATTCAGCGATTGAGGCAGCTAAACAAACTGGTAACTTTGCTCGGCTTGCTAATGAGCTGAACAGAGCGAAAAGAAACCTAAGAAGAAGTGGGATGACTAAAAGTAGTTACTATTCCCTCCTTAATCAGGCTATAGACGATATAAACAGGTTTTTCTCGACAGAGGCCGCAACAATCCCCAAATTAGCTGTAAGTCTCACAAACCTGAACGCCGCTATCCCAAAGGTCGCAGCGGTGACGGATGATCCTCAATTTCGGCTGACAGAATTATTGAAGCGTTTAGCAATTGGTTTAATCGTGGTGACGTTCTTTTTAGCCATCCTCCGATATATAGGCGAGCTATATCGAAGTAACTATAGGGAGTTGGTGCAAACAGATTACGAGGATATTTTCCTGCGTCGTTTTTATGTCGCGATGAAATGTTCAATGAATGATGTCCAGCAGCGCAAGCAAGTCATTTCGGCCCTAATGACTTATACCCAACCCTCCAGCCAGCCTCCCTCAAAGGACTTGACATCAAAGCAATCAGCAAACGAACTCGACATAGTGAAGGAACTACTCAACGTCTTGTCAAAGAAGATTTAATACATAAGCAGCTTAACTACCTAAGACCCCAAAATATACTTTTTGACCGCTCAAATAGTAACTGCAAAATTGAGCGCGTTTACCAAATGTGAGTATGGTCTTTGGCCTGCATTTGTGCCCGCCCAACTCTACTCTGGCCCTCACTCACTCGGCGACGGTTTAAACCTGATAAAAGCGATGGGTTGTGTCGGGTTAAGGAACTGGGAGCATGGTGAGCGTTTGTAAATGCCTACATGAAACCTGTCCCTGGCCTTGCATCGTGAGCACCATCAAAAGAAGAGGGACAACCATCTACCCGATGGTTGTCCCTCTCCTCATTGCTTTACCTTTATTGAGCCTGCAATTTGGCCTGTCCCCGCACAGGAGCACCGGCTGCATCGCGTAAGCTCCAACTTATGTTCACGCTATCACCTGCTTGCAAGGTGCCTTCCGCTAAGAGCAAAGTGACAGTGCGTGTGGCCTTATCATAAAAAGCCCCCGTCAGCGCCACTGTTTGTCCCTCAACACTCAGATTGTAGTTGGCGCGATTCTCGGCTGTCGCCTGTTCTAAAGCGCCACTAAAGGTTAAACGCACACTTCCATTGCTGCTCCATGCCTCTGCTCCTGTAAGCGTTGCAGAACTCTGAGTTGTCGGGGCTGTCATGCCTGCAACGGTGGCCTTTTTAAAGCTGGAAGAAACAGCGGCAGTTTTATTGGCTTTATCGTAGGCTGTAGCCACCATATAATAAGTGCCATCAGAGAAGTCGGTGCCTGTCGGCCAACCGCTGTTCTTGCTCCAAGAAACACTCGCTCCGCCTGTCGTGGGATTAAGAGTAGTCGTGAAGTAGAAGACAGTAGTCATCCAGCTTGTGCCATTCCAATACTCATAGGTGCTGGTTGTGCCGGCCTTTAAGCGATACAAGCGTAAGAGCACCTTCGCAATACCACTGGCGGCATCTGTCGCTGTGCCTGTAATGGTGGGTATGGCACCTGTGATGGTGCTGCCATTGACAGGTGTTGTGCCTGCTGGTGTAGTGGCCGAAGTCGTAAAGCGGACAGTCGGCAACTCGTTATCAGTTAGCTTCTTGAAGCTGGTAGAGACAGCCGCAGTTCTGTTGGCTTTGTCATAGGCTGTAGCCACCATATAGTAAGTGCCATCAGAGTAGTCGGTGCCGGTAGGCCAGCCACTGTTCTTGCTCCAGGAGACATTGGCTCCACCTGTAGTGGGATTAAGCACAGTTGTGAAGTAGAAGACAGTAGTCATCCAACTTGTGCCATTCCAATACTCATAGGTATTGGTAGTGCCGGCTTTCAAGCGATACAAGCGTAAGAGAACCTTATTGATGCCGCTTCCGGCATCTGCCGCTGTGCCCGTAATAGCTGGCATGGCATTGTAAATAGTGCTGCCATTGACTGGCGTTGTGCCGGTTGGTGTGGTTGCTGAAGTTGTGAAGCGAACCGTTGGGGCTGTAACGTCATTATCGTCGTTGGTGATAGTGCCTATGCCCTGCCCATCGCCGATGGCCACATTGACCGCATTACTTAAATTGACCGTGAAGGTTTCATCAGCTTCCACAACATAATCAGCCACTATCGGCACAAGAATGGTTTTGCTTGTTACACCGGCGGCAAAGCTTAGGGTGCCAGTTTGGCTGCTGTAGTCACCCGGCTGTGTAGCGGTGCCATTGGCCGTCGCATAGTTCACCGTAATAGCTTGTGCGCTGGCCTTAGATAGCGTAACGGTAAAAGCCAAGTTTTGGGTGCCGCTATTGCCTTCTGTTACAGTCACGTCGTTGATCGAAATCAGACGCGGTCGGAGCAGGACGCTAATGTTGTCGCTGTCCCGGTTCGCGGCTGCTAAATCTAAAACGCCATCGCCATTGAAATCACCTGTAGAGATGCCGGCGGGATTGGCACCTACTCCATAGTTGCCAGCGGGGGCAAAAGCGCCGGTGCCATCGCCGAAAAAAAGACTAACGTTATTGCTGCCTCCGTTAGAAGTGGCAAGATCGCTTTTGCCATCGCCATTGAAATCTGCAACGACTACATCCCAGGGCCTGGTGCCCACATCATAATTGACCGCCGCGTTGAAGGTGCCGTCGCCATTGCCGCTGAGAACGCTTAGACCATTGCTACCGTAATAAAGCGTCTGGTGCACGTTGTTAGCCGTTGCAATATCCAGTTTGCCATCAAAATTGAAGTCGCCGGACGCGATGCCTCGTGGCGCTGTGCCTACTTTAAACAGTGAGCCACGAGTGAAAGTCCCATCTCCATCACCTGCTAAAAAATGCACGCTGTCACCTTCGCCAACGAATTTGTAGAAGCAGGAAAGAACCACATCGGGCCTGGCGTCTCTGTTGAAGTCGCCGATGGTTAAGCCGCCGGGCTGGTAGTCGTAGTAATAGTTTTGTTCTCCATCATAGGATAAATCAGTAATTATTGTATTGGCGAAGGTGCCGTTGCCATTGCCGGGGCGAATCTCCAGGTGCGTCGTATTAAACCAACCGGGGGCACCGAACGTTAGGGTGGCAATGTCCAGATTGTTGTCGCCGTTAAAGTCGGCGACGGCAATGTCAATCGGATTTGTTGATCCAGCCGCAGAGGGTAACCCATCAAAGCTGATTGCAGGAGCGAATGTGCCGTCACCATTGCCTAAAAGTAGGCTGGTGGTCCGATCAATAGTCAACCCGTTAGGATTATTCGGGTCATGGAGGCGGCTACTTTCGTCGGCGGTAACGATATCGAGATTATTGTCTTCGTTGAAGTCTCCAACCGCAATGGCAGCAGCCGGCCCACCAACGCTAAAGTGGCTGACAACGCCAAAAGTGCCATCGCCGTTACCCAATCGAATGCTGATATTGGCACTCCCGTCGTTGGCAGAAACCAAATCGAGTTTGCCGTCGTTGTTAAAATCGCCCTTTGCCACATCAAAGGGACGAACGCCCGCCGGGTAATTGACGGCAGCGCCAAACTCGGCCTGCGCGCCAACGGCGCCCCCACTGGCACAGTAGGCGCTAAAACACAAAGCCAACCAATAGCAGCTTTTCATCAGGTTTTTCATGGAATGTCTCCGACTTTCGGTCTTGCAGTAATCAGCAAGCGTTTGAGAATAAGGTTAGCGTGAAGCATCATCGTTGAAGCGTATTAGCATACTTCCATTATGGCCCGTGAGAAAAAACTGTAAACAAAAGAGTCGCACAACTGACAAAGGCTGTCTCTCCAAACGGCTTAGTGGCGAACTTGGCAACTTGGTCTGGACCGACGTTGAGCGTTTCCTGCGCAATCCGCAAGTGGTGCTTGACCAACTCGGCGCAGGGATGAAACAGACCAGCAACAATGAACCCTTTGAGCAGCGTCTGTTTCATTTACAAAAAGAGCTGGAGGGCAAAGGCACCGAACGCAATCGGCTACTAACATTCTCTCGCAAAGGACATTTGGACGAGTCTGCCCTCACCTTTCAACTCGCCGAACTGACGAGTGAGGAGAAAGAGCTAAAAATCAAATAAAAACTATACAGCAGGCCGAAAAGACCGCTCATATTCAGGCGGGCTTGGAGTCCAAAGACCAACTTTTGCGGCTGTAAAATGAGAAGCTCGACCAGCCCCTTGACTGCGATCTGAAACGACTGTTAGCAAGGACTTTGGTGGCGGGCATCGAGGTAGAGACGCTGAGCGAAAACGGCAAGCCAAAAGCGAAGGGGACAGTCACTTACTGCTTTGATAAACAGGAGGATTTTGCAATTAATAACTGCACGCGTGTCCCTGCAAATAGTAATTGCAAAATTGAATGTGTTCACCACTTGTGAGCATAACTCTTGTTACGCAGGCGTTTGAGTGTTCAGTCTCCCCTGCCCAAACGGACAAAGATCAAGGACAGCGCACCGCCGACACGCTGGAGAGCTAAAAAAACAGACTTTTTGCCCATGGAGCACTAAGATTTCGTGGTTATCGTAAACCTGTTGCGCATCCCATTCAGCCGGCAACTGGGCCTCTAAAACGGCGTGAGCAGGGCCAACTGAAAGGTTGGGCGCTATTAAACCCAATCGCTGTGCCACGCGATGGTGATGTGAATCAACGGGCAAAGCTCGGCGTCGCAGATTGCTAAAACACAAAACAGCCGCGCTGGTTTTCGGCCCGACACCAGGCAGTTGTTCTAACCATCTGCGCGCTTCAGTAACCGATAAACCCGCTAAAAAATCTAAAGACAATTCGCCAGTGCGTTCGCTGATTAAACGCAAAATGTTTTGCAGGCGAGGTGCTTTTTGTTCGGGCCAGGTGCAAGGCGCAATGGCTTTTTCTATTTCGCTGACGGGTGCATCGCGCACCGCTTCCCAATCAAGAAACTGTTCTCGCAACTGGCGAAAAGCGCGGCTTGAATCGGCGTTTTTAGTGCGGTGTGAGAGCAACGATGAAACCAATTCGCTGAGTGGGTCGAGGTTATGAAAATATTCGATGGGGCAATTGTATTCTGCGCATAAGCGCCGATGAACTTCTACTAAAAACGCGCGCTTATTTTCTAATTCCGCATCGGTCATAGCACGCAGAAATGGCATTTTGAATGCCGCCGTTTCTGCTCACTAACCCATGCTCACTGTTTTACCATTCCGCTACGCAGCCATCTTCGTTACGCCACAAGGGGTTGCGCCAGTTGTGGCCGGTTTGAGCGGCTTCGCGCACTTTCTCTTCATTGATTTCAATACCGAGGCCAGGCGCGGTTAAACGCTTAACAAAGCCGTTTTCATATTCAAAAACCGCCGGGTTAGCCAAATAATCCAACAAGTCGCTGCCTTGATTATAGTGAATGCCCAAACTCTGCTCTTGAATAAAAGCGTTCGGCGTGCAGAAGTCCACTTGCAACGAAGACGCAAGAGTAATTGGCCCCAAAGGGCAATGCGGCGCGACGGCTACATCATAGGCTTCGGCCATCGCGGCAATTTTTCGCAGTTCCCAGATACCACCGCAGTGGCTGACATCCGGTTGCAAAACATCAATGCCGCCGCTTTGCAACAAGGCTTTAAACGCCGCGCGTCCGAACATGCGCTCGCCCGTAGCAATCGGCGTCGAAGTGTGGCGCGAAATTTCGATGATCGCTTCGTTATTTTCGGGCAGAACCGGCTCTTCGATGAACATCGGCTTGAACTGTTCGAGTTCCTTGACCAACATCTTTGCCATGCCTTTATGCACGCGGCCATGAAAATCAATGCCGATACCGATTTGGGGGCCAACGGCGTCGCGCACCGCGCCCACGCGCCCAGCCGCCTCTTCAATCTTCGCCGGCGAATCTATCCACTCCAGATTGGCTGTGCCGTTCATCTTGAGCGCGGTATAGCCGGCGGCCACGCGCTCTTTGGCCTGATCAGCGGCCTCTTTTTGCGCTTCGCCGCCAATCCACGCATAAACGCGCATCTTATCGCGCACCGGGCCGCCCATCAGGTCGTAAATCGGCACACCCAGGGCTTTGCCTTTGATGTCCCACAAGGCCTGTTCGATGCCGGAAATCGCGCTCATCAGAACCGGGCCGCCCCGATAAAAACCACCGCGATAAAGCACTTGATACAAATCTTCAATGTGCCCGGCGGGCTTGCCAATCAGATATTCGGAAAGCTCTTGGACGCAGGCGGCAACGGTATCCGCCCGGCCCTCGACAATCGGCTCGCCCCAACCACTGATGCCATCATCAGTCGTAATCTTCAAAAACAGCCAACGCGGCGGGACTTTAAATAGTTCGAGCTGTGCAATTTTCATGTGATGAGGTTTTACATCGCCGCCAATGGTTTTGCTTTTCGCGGCGTAGAAGGAGGCTGCGGCGAGCGCGGGGCGATGGCTGAAATCAGCCACTGCTTATCCTGAAAGACCAACTGATAGACCACTTCGGTCACCGCGCCATCGACGGTGATAATCGAAAGCCCGGCATTAGCAAAACGCCGCTCTTTGTCGGTGTTGACAAAGCGAAATGTTTCGCGCTTGTGGCGGGCGAAAAACGGATAGCGCACCTGGATGAGCTGCCTGTAGTTTTCGGTTGAAGCCATGCCTTGACGAACGGTGCGGGTATGATATTCAAGGCCCGCTTCATACTGGCCGCTGTCAAAGGCGCGCAGTTGGCCGCGAATGCTGCCGGCTACGGCCAGGCGCACTCCTTTGGGCGCTTCGTGCCAGTGCGTGTTGGGCGGCGGAGCATCTTCGCGTGGATCACCGGCCTGGCTTTCCGTTATCGCAGCGGCGTTGCGCTGATTAAACGCTTGCCACTGCCAACCCAATAGGCCGAAAGTCAGCAGCAAAATGCCCAGTGCCGTAACAACCTGCCGCCCTTCCAACTTGCGATGGTTGTTAATTCTGGCTCTGGACATGAATTACCTTTTCAAAAAAGCACATTTTGCACTGATTGTCTTTTATTGGAGCACCAATGAGTGCATTAAAAGCAGCGTTGTGTTTTCCTTACCCTTCTTTCTGTGGCTGTGCCGTATCAATTTGCATCCAACATAAAACAACAGCAGCGCCCACACAATTGGTGTGCCATGCCAGGCAAAGGCATCACCTAAGCAAGCCTGAAAGGCCGAATCATAACCTGCGACTTCGCGGTCGTTAAACCAGGCAAAAACAAGATCCGAAAAATCAGCACGGCTATTGCGTGTCCCCCCAAAAAGCAAAGTCCAGAAAACACATGCAGAGGTTAAAATCAATGCCAATCCGGCGTGCCATTTCGCTCCAGCCTGGAACAAGAACCAACTAGTGCTACAAGCCAGTGTGAGGATTATCCAAAGCTGAAAATTAAGAGCATCTATGCCCACAAAAGGCGTATAGCAATCTATTCCCTGTAACATGACACGACGAGGATACGAGAAAACACTTTCTACCAGACCAGCGGCGGACAAACTGGCTATTCCTACCAACAAAGATGTGACAGTCTTAGCAACCATTACGACCTTTTAATAATTATGTCTGCTATTTAGAGCTGCATATTCGATTACAATTCAAATCTGTCCAAGCTCACTTTTTCACCCGTGTGCGCCGATTCTAAAAGGGCTAAGGCTAAATTCAAAGAATCGAATCCGGCTTGCCCATCAGCGCGTGGCCTGGTTTCACTGCGTGCTACAGCGATGAACTCATCCATTTGCGCTTTGAAGCCAGCCGTCAAAGCATCAGAAGGGAAGGTAATAGTTTCATCTTCAATCGGCTCATCAGCATTGCCGTTTTGCACCGGTGCGCCGCGTGTGACGACAAAACGGCGTTGCCCATTTTCATCCGGCGCGCCGCCAGGAAAGCGCAGGATTCCTTGCGGGCCGAACAGTTCAAAAATGCGCCCACCGTTGCAATCTTTGGGCAAGCCCCACGACCAGGCCAACAATAGTTCATCGCCACTTTGAAAACGAATTGTGGCGGTGCCGGTATCAATGGCTGTGTTTCCAGGGCGCAGCGTGCGCCCGTGTGCGAAGACCCAATCAGGCGACCCAAAAGTCCATAGAGCAAAATCCAGGTTATGAATGCAGCCATCCAGAAACGGGCCGCCGCCTTTTTCATCTTGCGTGAACCAGGGCGCGTGCCAGGGGCCGGCTCCGCTCATAATATCACGCCAAACTATAGGTCTTCCAATTTTGTTGGATAAAACTGCCTCGCGCCAGGCCAGCCATTCGTCATCAAAACGCCGCACGAAACCGACCTGTAATGGAGCGCCGCTTTCTTGTTGCGCTTGCAGAATCGCTTCGCCCTGTTCACGCGTCCGCGCCATCGGCTTTTCGCAAAACGTCGCTTTACCGGCGCGCAGAGTCTGCACGGCAATTTCGGAGTGCAGCCATGTCGGCACGCAAATCAAAACCGCGTCCGCATCGGGAAGCCAACTTTTGTAGTCACCTGTCGCCTGCGCGATTTGCCATTTGTCCGCCAGGGCTTGCGCCGCGTCTTGATTCACATCGGCAACAGCGAACAGTTCCACATCATCCCGCGCCGCAAGATGCGGCAAATGCGCACCGGCTATGCCACCCGCGCCTATGATACCGATTTTCAAAGGAGTCATGCCAAGAATTTAACCGATTAACCGCAAAACAGCACAGAAACGGCGCGAAAATGACGCAACAGAATTGAGGCTGTATACCTTTGGCTTTAATGATTTTTCAGCCAAATTCTATTGATTAGTTGCGTTGTTTTCGCGCCGTTTCTGTGCTGTTTTGCGGCTATCCTTTCAATAAATCGCGCATTAAACCGGGGATTTCGCTGGGCAGTTCCACGACTGTAGCGCCAGCGGCCTCCAGAGCTTCGATTTTGGCTTGTGCCGTGCCCGCCGTGCCCGAAACAATGGCACCGGCGTGGCCCATGCGCTTGCCGGGAGGCGCAGTTTTGCCCGCGATGAAGCCAATGACCGGCTTAGTCATGGTCTTGATGAACTCAGCGGCTTTTTCCTCATCATTTCCGCCGATTTCGCCGCTCAACACAACGGCTTTGGTGGCCGGGTCATTCTCGAACCAACCCAGAACATCTACGAAACTTGAACCGATAATCGGGTCGCCGCCGATGCCGACACACGTTGTCTGGCCCAGACCGTTACGCGTCAGTTCATCCACGATTTCATAGGTGAGCGTGCCGGAGCGCGAAACGATGCCGATGTCGCCGGGCGTAAAAATGTCAGCGGGCATGATGCCAATTTTGCATTCGCCGGGTGTAATGAGGCCGGGGCAATTCGGGCCAATCATCCAACCGCTTTTCTCTTGCAAAAAGCGATAGCAGCGCATCATATCCTGGATGGGAATGCCTTCAGTGATGCAAACGATGCCATGAATGCCGGCATCAACCGCTTCAAAAATCGCATCTGCGCCAAAGGGCGGCGGCACAAAAATCACGCTGGTGTCGGCGCCGGTCGTTTGCACGGCTTCCTCAACCGTATTGAAAACCGGCACCGTTTCATCACCGTGTTCGATGAACTGCCCACCCTTGCCGGGCGTGACTCCGGCCACGACGTTGGTGCCGTAGTCAATCATTTGCCGCGTGTGAAACTCCCCTTCGCGGCCCGTAATGCCCTGCACCAACACTTTTGTGTCTTTGTTAATCAGAATCGCCATTAGTTTCTCGTTTCTCCATCCATCTCTGAAGATGCCCCGCCAAAGTTGGGCCATACATTCGTCTGACAAATTCAATTTTACGGCTCTTGTCGTCCCAATCAGGATAGTCGGCTAAAATCTCGGCATGGACTTCGTTGACGAAGAACTCCGTCATTTCACTTGATTGTTGAAATCTCTGCACTGGTGTCAGATTACGCATGTAACCCCAATATTCTTCGCTGTCGAATTCAATGTTGGGTGGCAGAAACAATCGCTGAATGCGTGCCGAGCGTTCGCTGTAATCTGCAATGCGAAATTCATTACCCGGCTCATCGTCATTCCACCGGATTGGCTCTGCGTCCATGATTTTTACCTCACCACATTGCCAAAAGCGCCGCTTTCGCCTAACTCATGTTCACAATAAAGGCAGCGGCGGTGACGGCGCGAAACCGGGCGACGGCATTCGGGACAATCAATAGCGTTACCGGTCACACGGCCATCTATTTTACCGTCGCGCAAATCCAACTCGGTCACGCGCTTAATTAATTCATCTTCGCTCCAGCCGGTGCTTTCGCTGAGCAGTTGCCACAAAGCTACGCTCAGCAAGGCCAGGTGATCTACGCGCTCTTCGAGTTCATTGACGCGATCCGCCAAATGCTCCGTGCGGCGTTGACCTAATTCAGATTGAATTTCGTCACGGTCGCGCCAATCATTACGCCCGATTAAACCGGAAAATGCCATAAAGCTACCCCACCCCGACCCTCCCCTTGCCAAGGGGAGGGAGATTTATTTGCCATTGACTAAAGCCACAATTTTTTGCGCGCCTTCTTGCATCGTTGCAGCAGGCGTTAGGGCACTGCCTTCCAGTAAAGCCAACCCTTCCTGTG
>DASWNL010000640.1:0-3492 GCA_036399215.1 Abditibacteriaceae bacterium | reverse complement strand
CCCGACTTCTGATGTGAAGCGTCTCGAACGCATTGCGCATGGCTCGCCAACTCGCCCTTTCCCTGCGCCGCTTGCGCGTCAAATCGAAGTGGCCTTGCCGGCGGTTTTAGAGCATCTCGAACACGCCGCCAATCCCGAACGCGCTTTGAGCAATCTCGAACGCTTATGTGATGCGTCGGGCAACCGTCTTTCGCTGTTGCGTTCTTTAGGCGAAGCACCAGAGTTCGCCCGCGCTGTGATTGCCATTTTAGGTGGCGCTTCACTCGTTGCCGATACTTTAATTTCGCAGCCGGAATTGCTCGATTTAGCCGCACAGCGCAGCTTGATTGCCGAGCCGAAATTGTGGCAGCAAGCCTGGGGCGATTGCCGCAGCTATTGCTTGACCTTTCGAGATCGCAAAGCTGCCGCGCGGCGCTGGAAAAAACGCGAAATGTTGCGCATCGCCCTGCGAGATTTGGCCTTGAATGCGCCGCCGCACGAGATTACAGCCGAAATCGCCGACTTAGCACGCGCTTGCTTGAGCCTGGCAACTGAAGAAACCGGCGTATCGTCACGGCCCAATTCCGACCGCTTGCGTCTGGCGGTTTTAGGCATGGGAAAACTCGGTGGCGGCGAAATGCATTATGCTTCGGATTGCGATGTGGTTTTCGTTTATGAAGCGCCAGCGCCCTGGGACGGCGCGGCGCAAGCCGCCGCTAACTGGGCACGCGAAATCATGCGTTGGATGAATGAACCAACCGAAGACGGCACTTGCTTTGAGGTGGATGCGCGCCTGCGGCCACACGGCCAGAGCGGAGCTTTAACGCCACCTTTGCAAGCCTTTTACGATTACTTTGAAAATGAGAAAACCGGTATTGCCGTGTGGGAGCGGCAGGCCTTAACCCGCGCGCGTTACGTGGCTGGCGATGCCGAACTGGCGGCTATATTGATGGCCGCCACACGCCATGTCGCCTTTCCCGAAAGTTGGCGTGCCGCTTGGAGCGATGAACTGCGCCATATTAAAGGGCGCGTCGAAACTGAGCGCGGCACTAAAAGCGCCAAAGCGGCTGGGCGCGGAAGTGGCGAACTATTCGATGTGAAACTGGGACAGGGCGCTTTGAGCGACATCGAATGGTGCGCGCAATGGCTGGCTTTGAAATTCGGCAATGGTTTCACTCCACTGCAAACACCCAACACTCGCGGCCAAATCGAAGCCGCCCGCGATGGCGACTATTTAAGCGAAGCCGAAGCCGAGGCGTTGCTTGACGCTCACACATTCCTGCGCCGCGCCGAACTGCGCTTGCAATTGACACAGGAACACGGTGGTCACGCTTTGCGTAGCGGCACGCGTGAATTTGCGGCCTGGTCACGAGCCGTTTTTCCCGATGAGCCAACCGAAGTTGCCGAAGAGCGCTTCGCTTCGCAATGGCATCAATTTACCCTTGCTTCACGCGCCGTGATGGAGCGTGTGAGAAGTGAGTTGTGATGTTGGTTGAGGCAACAATATGAAACGGTTTTCTGTGCCAATTTTAGGAGCGGATAAGCGCGAGTTTGACACGTCGATTGAGGTTGCCATCGTTGGGCTTGTCTTGATATGGATACTCTTGCCGCCGATTGGTCATTCATCAATGCCTAACCCTAATTACGTCCCCATACATCTTCATCGAGCAGCCTGGCATTTTGTAGTCGCTTTCATCTCTTTGTTGTGCGCAGTTAATGCTTTTCGGGATAAAGACAACAAACCTAACAAACGCCTTCTTATTGTAGTCTGGTGTATCGTTTTATGTCTGTGGATATTCTTTTCACTAACAAGCTTGTCGTATTGGTGGGGACGTCTTCCGCCATTAGTTAAGCCTCCGTGGCTGCAAGGGCCAGACATCTAAAAGAACAATCATTTACCAAAAATCAAAGGCACGATTTTTTGGTTGACGACGAGGCCGAACATCACTAAGAAAAACAGGCCGGAAAGCACTAAAGCACCTTGTTTAAGGCGTGAAGGGCGTAAATCGGCGGGCAAAAAGCGCAGATTAACGTAAAGCGTGTGAAAAATTGAAGCGGAGATGGCTAAATTGGCCATGCTGCCGGCAATGATCATCATGCTGGTGGCCGATAGATTGGGGAAAAACGTGAACGCCGATATGCCAAACAAAATAAACACGCCCGCGAAGCCATAATAAATGAATTTCACATGATGTTTGTCCATCAATCGCACGCGACGACTGCTACTCCATAATACATCCGTCCAGCGGCGCGAGGCCACGTCCACAGCGTAAAACTGGCCGGGAATCATGATGATCAGGCCCATCAATAGCGTGAGATTGCGGAAGAGTTCGCCATGCACAGCACCGAAACCCTGCGCCATCGCAGCGGCCCATTTCCAGTTGTCGCCTTTCAAGTCCGTTGTCCCCAGATATTGCGCGCCTAAGGTGCAGGGCAGCATCATGGCGATTAAAGAACCGGCGGCCCACACGATGTATTGATCAATAATCAGATAACGAAACCAGCCTTTGAAGCGCCGCCTGGTTTCCGGGCCGCCGGTGCAAGCGGTGCCAATGTGCGACAATTGAATATCCTGCCCGCCGATGGCCGAAGGAATGGCGCCGACTTTCCCGCCCATACCCCAGCCTTTTTCGCGCACGAAGTTGCTCGCCATGATGTTGCCCAGCCCACCAACGCCCGAATAGCCTGCCAAAGCAGCAATAAGCCCCCAATCTATCGAAGGATTGCCCTGTGCGTCCAGCGGCAGGCGCGAAAAATCGAATAAGCCGCCCCAGATTTGGCCCCAGGTGGCCGCCGAAACATAAAATACGTTGACGATCACCATGAAAACTAAGGTAGCGAGAAACTTCGTGCCCATTACTACTTGCAGCGTGTTGTAAATCTTGCCGCCGAAAAGCGGCAAAAATCCGCAGAAGATAAAAACAGCGTAACTCCACTGGCGCACGGCGTTTTCATCAATGGTATCGGCGGGAGTTAGCCTGTGCAGCGCAACGACGATAATTTGCGCCGCGAGGCCCGCCTGCGCCGGCCACCAACTACCAACATCCAACAGTAAATAAACACCCGACCAAAATTTCGGGCCAGGTTTGGTGCGCATGAATCCGGTCATGATCGGCTCGCCGGTGCAGAGCGTTTAGCGCATAACTTCGGTATTGAGAACAATCTGCGCCGCGATGGAAACAATTACAATCCACATCAAGGCGCCCTGATATTGCGCGGCAGTTTTCGGCCCCATCACCCATTCGCCGGTGCCAATAGAGCCGCCGGCCAAAACCAGTCCGGGGCCAATGAGCGCCAGCAAATTGCGCGCTTTTAAGGGCGCCGGTTCGGGCATTTCATCTACATCCCAGGCGGGAAGGCAACCGGGGTCGGGAATTGTCGAATTGGGAAGTGCAGCGTCCTTTACGTCTGATTGATTAATCGAGCGGCTCAAGGGATGGCTTCCTTTGAAAGCGGTTATAGGTGCGGCGTTTTTGGCGCTAAATATCTTAACTCAAGTGCCAAAGCGCGGGG
>DASWNL010000639.1:0-2033 GCA_036399215.1 Abditibacteriaceae bacterium | reverse complement strand
TTTCGCTTGAGTTTGGTGGTGAGTCTGCTTCATCTTCGTCATTATCGTTCGTAAGGCCGAGCAGCACACTCTTTAAATGCGCGGCCTCGCCTTCTTTCCAATGCGACAGAAGAACATCCGTTGCCACCACATCCGTAGGATTATTCATGCCCGGTGCGCGAAAACCCAGAGTCACCACTTTGTTTTGCGTGGCAAAGCGGCGCGCCAAAGTCTTAAATGCCGGAGGTGCAATTTCGGGTGTTGTGCCGACCTGATTTGTTGTCGTGGCTTTGCCTGGGGCATCCGAAAAAAATTGAGCAATTAAGGCTTGTGTTTCGATAGGAGAAGCTTCGCCCACGACCACCACACTGATGTTTGGCCCCACAAACCTGGTTTGATGATAAGAGCGTGCCAGATTGGCCGTTACGGTTTCGATGCTGTGCGAAGTGCCACCTGCCGGCTTGCGATACGGGTGTTTCTCAAAGGCCAGGCGATACGCAATATCTAAGGAAGCATCTAAGGCATCGCTTTCGCGGCGACGCTGCTGTCCGGCGACATCTTCCCGTGCTTCGGCTACGGATTCACTGGAAAGATCAGGACGCAAAACCGCATCCGAAAAAGCACGCAAGGCTTGCGGCAAATAAGATGAGGCAATCGTCACGCTCCAAAAGGTGGCATCTCGTGAAGTGAAGGTCTTAACATCGCCGCCGATGGTTTCCAGCGATTCACGCGCCCCACCGCGCAAGGTGCCGCCGGCTTCAGAGCGGCGTGGATAATTCTTAGAGCCATTCAACCCGGCTTCGGCCAACAAGCGCGAGACACCGCTATTATTATCGCCCTCATAACGCGCACCGGCTTTAACCCACACTTGCACGCACACCAGGCCACTGCCCGCTGAACTTCGCACCAATCCACGCACTCCGTTGGGCAAGGTTTTTTCGCTAATCGCCTTACTGCCGAAGAGCGGCGCCGGCTTGAAAGAAGCCATGTCCGGCGCTGCGGCGTTTACGGCATGAAGCACGCCTTGCAGACTAAAGCAAGTGCAGAAACAGAAAAACCCAAAAATCAAGCGACCTAAAAAAGAATTCATGGGCGAGGAGAAAAACACCATATAAACACCGCACATTTTACAACAGTTGCGACCCTTCGACCCCACGCAATCCTGCCCAGCGGGCACCCGCCCGGAGGGGGAGGAGTGATGTCCTGTAAATTCAAAGGGACTTAAGAAGCGTAGTTCCCCCTCCGGGCAGGATTGCGCGGGGGTTTTAAGTGCGTTTTGCGCGGAGCCTTTTAAGCCGCCACGGCTGCACCGACCAACCAGCCAAAGCGCCACAGGCAAAGCCCCCCAAATGCGCCATCCACGCGATTTGTGCCGCTTCACTATTCAAAGTGCCAACCGGCAAAACCGCAAGGGCCGCTGTCCAGGCACCGGAAAGCTGTGCCAGAAACCACAACACTAAAAACAAGGGCGCCGGGATTGGAAGAAACCAAACCGGTGGCACATAAGTGAGAATCCACGAGCGCGGCAATAAAACGAAATACGCTCCCAACAAACCGGCAATCGCCCCACTGGCACCGATAACCGCCGCATCCGAAAAAGGATGAGTGGCAATATGAACCAGACTCGCGCCCAGGCCACAGGCCAAATAAAGCACTGTAAAACGCAGCTTGCCCAAAGGCAATTGCGCCAGACGGTCTTCCAACCCCGGCCCAAAGACCGCTAAGAACAACATGTTAAACGCCAAATGCAAGGCATCACCGTGCAGGAATAACGAAGTTAAAAGAGGCCAACCCAGCCATTCGAGGTCATCGGGTAAAAGCAAGCCGCAATTGCCGGGCGCCAGATAGCATTGCGGCACAACGCCCCATCGCGATTCGGGCGCTAAACGAAAAATGTTCCACTGCACTAACTGCCATAAAAAAGCCGCGCCATTGGCTCCTAATAAAAACCGTGTCACCCACGGTGTCTTTTTCGGGCGATCTACAGCGCGCAGAGGAAACATAAAACCAAGGATGAAGGCCGGGTGCCCTATGGGCGGGAGATGAGGGATGAA
>DASWNL010000638.1:0-7921 GCA_036399215.1 Abditibacteriaceae bacterium | reverse complement strand
GCTGTTGTTTCGTTACTGTGGGCCAACAACGAAACCGGCGTGCTGTTTCCCGTGCCCGAAATTGGCGCCTTATGCCGTGAACGCAGCGTGCTCTTCCACTGCGACGCTGTGCAAGCAGTTGGCAAATTGCCGATAGATTTAACCAAGGTGCAGATAGACTATCTATCCATAACCGGGCACAAACTTAACGCGCCCAAAGGCATCGGCGCGCTTTATGTGCAACGCAAAGCGCCTTTTACGCCTTATCTTTACGGTGGCCATCAAGAAAAAGGACGGCGCGGCGGAACGGAAAACGTCGCACTAATTGCCGCGTTGGGCAAAGCTGCCGAATTAGCCAAAAAGCATCTACCCGACTACGACAAAACCGTGCGCCCACTGCGCGACACATTAGAAAATGGAATCCTCGAAGCCATTCCCTGCGCCGAATTGAACGGACACAAAATCGAGCGATTGCCCAACACTTCCAACATCACCTTTCACGACATCGAATCCGAAGCCCTGCTTTTGTTGCTTGACGCCGAAGGCATCTGCGCCTCCTCCGGCTCCGCCTGCCTCGCCGATTCCGACGAACCCTCGCACGTCGTCAAAGCTATGAAGCTTGGAACGGAGGAGAGACAGACAGCGAGGTTTTCGTTGGGTATGGGCAATACAGTTCACGAAATAACGTGTGCGATAAATTCCATAGTAACAACTACGAATTTACTGGCAAATTAGAATCAGATTCCCCAACTTGGGTTAAGAGATCACGATACAATTTATTTTCTCCGCCAGCATTTGCTGGATATTTTTCAAATGTGAAAGGAGCTAGATGCTTTGCTTTATTCAGTTTTCCTTCGAAAAATTCTTTTGTTAGTGTCTTTTGTCGTTTTCCTTGCCCATACAAAACAGGCAAAAGTCTCATCAAGGCAGAAAAGCCTATTGACCTGGGGAGTGGTGAATCCTTAGAGTCCCAATCACTGGCAAACACATTTTTGACCGCTCCGAAATAGTTGAGAAGAATTTTGAGTGTTGCCCAATCTTCATCATCAACAAAAAATTTCCAGAAAATGCACTCTCGATTGACTGCGTCATCCGCGCTCAACCCAATTCTTCTTTTGATCTGATCTTGAGTTGTTTCGGGATTTTTACACACCAAAGGCAATAAACGTTTTATGAATGTAGCTTGGGTGAGAATGCCGGTATAATCGTCGGTTTTCTTGCCAAGAATTTTTATTCTACGATACAAAGGCGAGGCCTCATCGGCATTCATTGCTTTGGCAATGTCGTGACAGGTCTTTTGAGGAGATCGTAGCTTTGTTTCTTCAAACAAGTCATAAACTAAAGACGGATTAACTCTTGTCTGCTTTAGATTTATTGTGGCGAAAAGCATAGCCTGATCTTCTATCGGCAAATCGATGAATATCGAAACGATAAGATCAAACTTTTGAATAGTGTCTGCGGTAAATCCAGACAACCGATGCTGCCCATCAATAATACTCGCGGCTTTGTCGTGAGCTTTGATTCTCAACAGATCGTCTTCATAACTCACGACATCGTCTTGTTTGACCGAAATTATGAAAGAATTCGGAAAAGCAGAATCTACTTTCGTGATGTATTCGCTGATTTCTACTTGACGCTCCTTTGACAACTCCCGCTGAATTCCAGCATAAGTTTCAATTTCGCGCTCTACTTGGCGTCTGGTGTCGGCTGACGCAATTGCCCGTAGATCAGCCGCCTTCATGACGCCAACATAGAAAGTTCCCAGAGGCTGGGTCACTTCCATCACCCGAACAGGGACAAATAATTCGTCTTGCTTTTCGTGTTCTTTCATAAATCTGCTCCATCGGCATTGTTTGCTGCGTGTGCTTTGTCCGACAAGGCTTTTCGTTCTGCCGCAGAGTCTTCCTTTTCTTCTTTAATGAACTGATCTATCGAACTCGTATTCATATAAAGACTGCGAACGCCAACGAGATATAAATTAAGATACACAGCCAGTAGAACTGTTAGGTAGGTTACTAACGTGATGACAGGCCTATTTAAGGGCGTCGAGGAGAATTGTTTCAGTATCACAATCGCTGTGTAACCACACGCTCCCACAATAATTGTGACTAACAACCCGTTAAAAATGAATCGTTCTGTTTTGGGCAGATTTACTTCTGTGTCTGTCACAAAAAAACTCATTGAGGCGCCGCTTAACGTTGCTGCAAACATTAACAGTGTTCCATCAAAAAATGGGTTCAGGAACTGCGAAAAAACACCGCCAAACATGAGAAATAACCACGATAACCAGATGGGAGACAAAGCAAGTAGCACGTTGTAATACATCCACTGCTTCAAATCGTGTTTTTTATTAGACCATGCGTGGATGAATAATTTAATTCGCATATTTTACTTTCCTCCATCGCGCCAGAATTGTCGGGCGGGGCCTGTTTGCAGGGTGCCGCTTAAGCGGAGGGCGGCTTCGGCTTTTTCGAGTTGTTTGGTTATCGTGCCTCCTAAGATTTTCTTTTGTTCCGTTGCATTTAAGGTATGCGGCGAGAAATGAATGCCTGCCGAAGCGAGTTCGGCGAAGTCGGCGCCAGCGCTAAGGAATTTGTCGGCATCTTGCGAAGCCAGCCACAACGGGAAGCCCCAGGAGCGGCCCTCGCGGGCGAGTTTTTCGAGCATCTTGGCTTTGTTGTCTTTGGGCAGAATGTTATGCGCTTCATCCACGAAAAGCACCATTTGCAGAGGCTGGATATTATTGCGAACCGACAAGTTTTGATTTAAGCGTTCGGCAAAAAAGTTAAGGATAAAAGCAACAGCCAAAGCGCGCGTATCGTTATCCAGCGGCTTGAAGTCAATGACAATGGAGCGGCGAATCCAATCTTCAAAGGGCACAGCGTTTTGCGCCCTTGCGAAGATGTTCAGTTCCACCAGCTTGCTGAGCACCGAAGTCGCAACGCCCGTAGCACCCGAAGCCTGCAAAGCTTCCAACAAAGAAGCGAAATCTGGCTTTTGCAGCGTGCGGTAAGCCTGACGAATGGCGTCTTCTTGCACCTGTCCCATTTGAGGCCCGAAACTTCGCACCAGTGATGCAACACGCGACGCGATATTGGCGGTTTCGGGCGAGGATTTACCGATATAAAGCGGGTTAATCGGCAATGGATTATCGATTAACCGCAGATACTGCGCATCGGTTTGCTTGAAGAACTGCGCGCGGTTCGCGGCTTTTTGTTCATCGTTGTCAGCGGCTTCCAACTCTCCTTTCAGATCAAAGAATAAAAAGCGCACGCCGTTGGTAGCCAGTTGTGCCAGCAGGTCGAGCGCGAGCTGGCTTTTGCCGGAACCGGGTTCGCCCGAAATCACCAGCAAACCGTTTTTGGTGCCCGCGCCGTTCATGCTCCACTCGTCGGCTTCGGTAAGCAGCTTCAACTTCACTTCGCTTTCCACTAAAGGCTGTGAAGTTGTTACACCCATAGGCATTGCGCGGTTGGGCTTCCAGCCCGCACCGGATGAATGGCCATCGAGTTGGAGCAAGGCATTCACGAAATGCACCTGGTCATTGCCACTATCTTCCCATATTTGCTTTAGGCGATAGCAACCATATTCAAAGTGCTGGCGAAAACTCTGGCGATAACCGCTTTCATCCAAAGCGCGACCGGCGCGATAGTTCAAAGCCGCGCGCACCACATCGCGCAGATCATCGCCGATAACCGTTTCATCGTCTAAATCTTTGCCCGAAGAATCCGCGCTTTTAAAACCGTCCGGCACCCCTTCGCCTATAGCGAGAAACAAGGCCGAACGCCCCAGAACCGCTTTGTTGCGTGCGCCCAAACGCGCATGAATCGATTCGATAAATTCTTCTGCGGCCAGGCTGGGCTTGAACTTCATGCCGCTTTGCTTTCCTCTCGTTGTTGGTCTGAGGCGTGGCCTTGTTCAAAGATGCGGCGCACTTGGGCGAAATGGTTCTCAAAAAGCGGGCGCTCTGCTTGTAACAGTTCGTAAGCCTCACGCGCCCCGCGTCGAAACTGCACACGGCTAAGACCATCGAGCGGAGCACGGAAAATATGGTCGCGCATCACGCATTCAATCTTGGCCGCGTCTTCGAGAGCGCAACTGGTATCTATCACGATTGTTTTTGCGTAATGGCTTAAATCTTCAAAGCGCAACAATTCGTCGTTCATAAAACCTTCCCAAAATAGTCGTTAGAAACGCGCACCTGATAATTCCGGCTGTTGGGGTCGCCGTGCGGATGCAAGGTGTAAACGCGCGCGAGGCGATCACAAAAGCGGCTAAACAAGGGGCCGTCCGGGTCAATTTCGGAATCGGTCGAGAGAATCAGCGACTGTTGACCACTGAGATACAACTTGTCTAAGACACTGCTGCGAACCTCTTTATCCAAACGCGCCAGCGGTGTATCGACAACTAAGGGAGGAACCGATTTCGCCAGGCGCCGCAACGCTTCATAGAACGCCAGCATCCGCACCTGGCGTTGGCCGGCAGAGGTGTTGGCGTCTTCCCAGCTTACTTTGCTGCCATCACGCCGGGCCAGCCAGCAGCGCCAGTGGGCGTCGAACTCCATACCGGAAAATTCGAGTTCGCGTCCCACGATTTCTGTCCATAATTCGCCGACGTTTTGCGAGATTTGTTCGCGCAGTTGAATGGCCGCCCGTTCGCGGATGGTCTCCGCCGCCTGACGGTAACTTGCTGCGAGTGCCGCAAGCGAACGGCCTCTCTCAGCTTTATCAACAATCTCCTGCTGCACTTTTTCCTGACCGAGAAGTTCAATTAATCTCGCGTCCAACTGCGCGATTTCAAAATCGAGATCGTTCAGTTGCTTTTGCAACTGCTCACGCTGATAACTGAGTTGACCGCGCTTTTGATTGAGCAGGTCGCCACGTTCCATTGCCGCACGGTTCTGTGTCATTTGCTTGATGCGCGACTCCAATTCCCTCGACTCGGAATCGAAACGCTCGATAGTGGCACAGCATTCGGCTAAGTTGGCGATGGATGTGCGGTCGCTATTGAGCGTGGTGCGGATTTGCACATTTATGTCGGTGCGGTCTGTTATAAAAACGCGCTCCGCCATGCCTTCGGGTGGCGGATGGAACAAACGCTGTAACGCCGTTTCGAGACGCTTTGCATAAAAACGATGTGTATCACCTTCAAGCGCGTATTCGATTGGCACATCTTTAAACACATCTTCTTGTATTTGCGGAATTTTAGGTTCAACGGTGGCACGGCTGCTCTCCCAAGAGCGCCGTTTTTCTTCACGCGATAAAGCCTCGGTAAATTCGCTTTTAAATTTGCCTAAAATCGCCAGGGGCATGGCTTTTTCCCAAGCCGTGCTGAGTTGAATTTGCAAGTCAACTTTTGCTTTGTCGATTTCATTTCTTCTGTCTTGAGAACGATTTAAGTCCTCTGGGTCAACAGCTCCCAAAGAAGTCAATTCGTCTACTACAGAACTGAGTTCGCTTTCATTTTCGCGGATTTCGATTTCAAGACTTGCTTTATCTTTGCGACGCGATTTAATAAGAGAATCCGAACGAACAATTTCGCCTGAAATATCTGCTAACTTTGTTTCTGCATCACGAGTTGCCGTCGCGGAATGAAAAGTTTGAGGGATTTTAGCATTGATCAAACCGCGTAGATCATTCTCCAGATGGCTATAAGACCACAAGCCTAAAATGCGGCTTACTCCATCAACAATGTCTTCTTCGCCCAAGTTGAGGCTTTGACTGCGTTCAGCATCAAAAAAGAAAAACCGAGCTAAATGTCGAGGCAATAACGCTTCACGCAGTTTGTCAAGCTGCATTTCATCATCAATTTGCGTTGCTCCACCTGATTCTTGAGCATAAGAGCGCCAATTCGTCGCTGAGTTTTTACGAAATCGAATCTCCCTCACGAAATTAACTTTACGGCTTCCGCTGCCATTTTCATCATGTTGTGTGATTGCGACTTCCAGCTTAATTTCGTCCCAGCCTTCTGAGGCCGCTTGACGATTCAAAGCTTTATCGAGGATAAAACGAGTCGCGTCAGAATCCTTATCTAACTTAGTCAAATCATGGCGACCCGTTTCCCCAACTGTGGCTAAGTAAAGCGCGCGGAGTAAATGAGTTTTACCTGCGCCATTCTTTCCACCTATTAGAATTCCTGTGCGCTCACCTAAGCTACTGAACTTAAATTCGTGTCGCCCATAAAAGGGGCCGAAGTTTTCAATTGTCAGGGAATCGAGAGAAACCACCGGCATAATTAAGCGGACTCCTCGGCACCGACAAATTCGCCTTCCACTTCGCTGACTTGAACCACTCGCGTGCTTGCATCCAACTCATCCTGAAGAATACGCAGCAAGTCGTCGGGCAAGCCGAAGCGACGATGGCTTTCGCTGTGCTCTTCGACTTTGCTAATCAAGCGGCGCAAGCCTTCGTGCGAGAGGCCTTTCTCACGGCACACTTGTTCTTCCAGCGTGCGGATTTGATCCGCTTGTTTGATGTCGCTTGTCATGATGCCTCGCTGCTCGCGCACGATGCGCGCCACGCCATCGCCGGCGTCCGCCTGGCGCGCCGAGTTCCAGAACTTCTGGATAAGCAGCAATTCCTCCTCGCTAATCAGTGTCAAACCAGTTTCTTCTTGTAATTGCAGCAAACGCGTCAACAACTCACGCCGCGTTTTCATAAGCAACGGCCCAGCACCTTCTTGCCCGTTCATGCGGCGCGTATCGCGATAACCGTTTTCGGGGGCGCGAACCGTGAGCAAAAGATCACGGAAGGTAATGAGCTGTTCCATACGCTCATCGCCCGCATTGAGAAGCCCTTCGCTGGCTTTATCCTTGTCCACTACGGTGCATGTCCAGCAGCCAAAGCGCGAATTGCCGCAACTGGGCGTGCTTTTATCAATTTGCACCGGGCATTCGCTGCCCGAAGCATCGGCATAAAGCCGATAAAGATCGCGATTGCTGCCGCCCCACGGCGGCTTGTTTTGCAGTAGATAGGCCCACACTTCTTCGGTTGAAAGATGTTCAATCGGGTTGTTAATCCACACACGTGGCAAATCGTTGTGGCGACGCAAGCCGCCGCGCGTTTCACGCTTGGCCATCGTCTGGGCACGCGACGAGCTTTCGGCACGGCGAGCACCCAATTGAAAAATTGCTTCGCCCCAGTGACCAACGCGGTTTTCGACAAAGCGCGACATGGGATCAATTTTGAGGCGCGAGGTGCACCAACGAAACACGCGGTTGGGCGGCGGATATCCGCGCCCGATAACATTAACCCAGAACGATTGCTCGGCGGGTGGACGCAGCAAATGCACTTCGATGTTGAGGCCATGCTGCGCCGAGCACTTTTTCATGCGCGCCAGGGTGGTTTCTACCATTTCGACAATGGCCGGAATCTCCACGCGCGTGTCGCTGCACAAAACGGCAACCGGCTTGATACGCTTTTCTGGTGGCAATCCCAGGACAGCATCAAAAATCAGCGAAGCGACCATTGAGCTGTCTTTGCCGCCGCTAAAGCCAACCAACCACGGGCGCTCGTCCTGGAGATAAAGTGTTTCAAGGCTGCTTTTAATTTCGCTGAAAACAGTGGACATAAACGGAAAGAGGAAATTGCCAATTGCATTACCGATTATAAACCATTTTTTGCAGCCTTGTGAAATTTTGCCTGCCTGCCTTCACCTTGCTATTCTCTAAACGGCAGGCAGAGGAACAAATAATGATGCGACGCGATTTTTTAATGGCGGGTGCCGGAACAGTAGCTTTAGCAGCCTTAGCAAATAAAACGGCGAATGCGGCACCGGCGGAGCCACAACTGGCGCCGCGTTTTGGCGATGAGCGTGACTGGTGGTTTCAAAAGCGCTTTGGAATGTTTGTGCATTGGGGCCTGTATGCCATTCATGGCCTGCACGAACAAGAGCAGTGGCGCTACAAAGTGCCACGTAGTGAATATGTCAAACTGGCGCAGCA
>DASWNL010000637.1:0-6013 GCA_036399215.1 Abditibacteriaceae bacterium | reverse complement strand
CGCTCCAGTTCCCGTTGCTGGCGTTCATGAGCGGCCTGTTGAGCCAGTCTGCGCTCTTCTTTTACTTTTTGATACTGATGATAATTGCCGGGATAAATATGCAGTTGATGTTCATCGAGTTCAACGATGCGGTCAACCACTTTATTAAGAAATTGCGGCTCATGCGAAATGACAAAAACCGCGCCGGGATAATCGTTCAAGTAGTTTTGCAGCCATTTGCGAGCGGCTTCATCAAGATGGTTAGTCGGTTCATCCAAAAGCAGCAAATCCGGTTCGCGCAAAAGCAACTTAGCCATCGCTATTCGCATCTGCCAGCCGCCGGAAAACTCGTCGGTAAGGCGATCTAAAGCGTTCGATTTGAAACCTAACCCATGCAAAACACGCCCGATGCGAGCATCCAAGGTGTGCGCTTGTTGCATTTCCAGGTCGCTTTGCGCCTGGGCCAACTGGCGCAGCATAGCGCTTTGTTCGTGGCCTTCAGCTTTGGCAATCTCATCGCTTAAGCGTTCAATGTCGGCCTGCGCCTGGTCAGCTTCGGGCAAAGCGGAGCGCATCTCCTCGCGCACAGTAACGCCCAGCCGGCATTGTGATTCCTGCGTGAGCAATCCAACAGTGCGATGTGCGTCCAGACGCACTGATCCATTGTCAGGAAACTCTTCGCCTGCGATAAGGCGGAAAAGAGTGGTTTTGCCAGTGCCGTTGGGGCCTACCAGGCCAGAGCGGTCGTGAGGGCTGATAAATAGGTCGGCATTTTGGAAAACAATTTGCGGGCCGTATTGTTTGGAAAGGTTTTCAATCGAAAGCATCGCGCACAGTATAGTCGGCTATTAAGGGCACGCGCTTAAGAGTGTCAATGGCTGTTATCTTGCTCTTAGCGGTGCAAATCGTTTTAGTTTCTTTCATACTTAGGTTGACAGATCATCACACGGAGTTTGTTTTGAGTCTCGAAGAATCCCCTCGTTTGCAACCCTCGCGTTTGCAACCCGCACGTTTACCGCTACCTAAAGACCCATTTTGCGGCCTGTCTCACATGGCCGGCATTGTTTTATCGGTTATCGCGTTGATCCTCTTATTGATGGCCGCCAAAGGTCGTCTTTTGCATATGACAGCGTTCGCCATTTATGGCGCCACGCTGATTGTGCTTTATACGGCCAGCACTTTGTATCATTCGCTGCGTGTTTCCCAGGAAAAAGAAGTGATACTAATGCGCTTCGATCATTGTGCCATTTTCGCTTTGATTGCCGGCACTTATACGCCCGTTTGCCTGGTCACGCTTAAGGGAACCTGGGGCTATACGATGTTAGCCATCATTTGGGGCCTGGCGATTTTCGGCAGCATCGGCATCTTTTGGTGGAAGCTGAAATTTGAAGTGGCCCGCGTCATTCTCTGCGTCATCATGGGTTGGATGGCGTTATTTGTTTGGGGGCCTCTGCGGGCCGCCTGGCCTCCGGCGGCTTTTTGGTGGTTGGTAGGTGGTGGGGTGGTTTACTCCATTGGAACCATCATTTTTGCTGTTGACAGGCCGCATTTAGTGCCCGGAAAGTTTTCGGCGCATGATTTATGGCACATCTTTGTGCTGGGCGGCAGCTTTTGCCACTTCATCCTGATATGGCGCTTTGTCGCCTGAATTTTATATCATTCTGTAACTGGCACCGGCGAAGCATTGTCCTCAGGCACTGACTCTTCCGGTGAAACTTTCTCTGGCGCACTACTTTGCGTTGCTTGTGCGCTGTGCGTATTTTGGCTTTGCGTATTTTGCTGACTGTCAGCTCCACTCTCTGAGCCGAGAGCATCAGTTTTTTCATGCTCAATGTCCGGCGTGTAATCTTCGGCAGGCTGAAACGGAATGCTATTATCAGCAAAAGGGTCGGACACTGGTTTTGCTTTGGAAGTGGCTGAGCGTATTGGGCGCGGGGCGCGGCGGACAGGTTTTTTCTGCACAGCATCACTAATTTTAGGCGGTGCTAAAGTGGGCTGCGGCATCATCAAATCTGGATTTTCCTCGCCCATCTTAATACGCTGCACCAATTGTGGATCGGCTTGCACAGTGTCCAATTGAGTCAATTCACCAGCCATCTTTTTTCCCGCCGATAGGCCACCATAGCAAGCCGCCGCTCCAGCAAATAGCACCACCAAAAGCGGCAGCAGGCGCCGCCAGAGAGGCGGCTTCGGCTCGTTATGTAGATAACCGCTTGAATCAGGCGAACAGAAGGGCGGCGTAAACTGGCTTTGCATACAAGTTGACTACGGCAGAATGAGTGCCGAACCCTGAAATTAATCAGATTATTGTTTTTGCGATGCGGCTTCGATAGCTGTTTTTGGATACCAGTCTAAAAGAGACACTTCGATTTTACTGTTTCCCAGGGCCATTTGAAATTGTTGAGCATGATTATTCTCTTTATCAAATGGATAACGGTAATGATACGGAATGGCAATACGTGGCTTGAAGGCTCCCACTCCCTGGGCGGCTTCCTCCGGTGTCATGGTGAAAGGCAAGTTCATCGGCACGAAAGCAACATCAATATTTTTCAAGGCTTTCATTTCGGGAGTTGCTTCCGTATCGCCGGCGATATAAAGGCGCGTATTGCCCAGTGTCAAGACATAGCCATTGCCGCGCCCTTTAGCATGGAATTTCTGGCCCGCATTCGGCCCGCGCTCAATGTTATACATCGGAATCGCTTCAATTGAAACGTTTGGAAAGCCGGGCAGATTATTTTTGGTTGAACCATTATCCAGGCGAATAATGCGCCCCTGAAAACTCTTCATCTGGGCGATAACAGCTTGTGGTGCGACAACCAAGGTTTTGTTACTATCCACAGCCCGCATGGCCGCTTCATCAAAATGATCGCCATGAATATCTGTAATCAAAATCAAGTCAGCCATTTTGGGGTGCATCGCATTGCCGGATTTAGTCGGATCAACTTGAATGACCGTTTCGCCGTGTTCAATCTGAAAACTGGCGTGCAAAAGGGGCGTAATGTGAATCATTGGGCCATTTGTGGGTAGCGCTAAAGTTGAAGGGGCCGCTTGTGCCGCAAAAGTCGACAGCAAAACTGCGAATGCAAGAATGAAGTATTTTTTCATGAGGTCTCCCAGGGTCGTTCCCTTGTGCGCGCTGCGTGCCACAAAAAATATGCTCAAAAAATTATATTTCAGGCGATGGATTCCCTATGTCGAAGCAGGCATCGTATGGGTTAAAATAACCCCGATTCCATCAGGAGAATTCTATCAGGAGATATTGAACCTTCATGTTAAAAACGAAAATGGGAAGTTTTCCCTTGGGCTTGCGGCGCGGCGGCGGATGGCAAAACGACCTTCCTTCCCTTGTGAACTGGGCCAAAGACAATCAATTGGGTGTGATTGATTTAGGACGCAAAACTGAAGACATCGCCACGGTGCGCGAAGCAGGATTACAAGTCGGCTCCGTTGACTTGTTGGAATGGCAGCCACTGTTTTCATCCGATGCCGGCAAGAGGGGCGAATCGGTAGCCAAAAACGCGGAATACATCACCCAAGCCTGCGCTGCGGGCGCGAAAAAGTTTTTCTTAGTGGTTTTGCCCGAAGACCCGGCCAAACCGCGCGCCGAAAATTTCGGTTATGCCGTCGAATCATTTAATGCCCTGTCCCCGGCATTGGAAGCCGCAGGTGGGCAACTGGTTATCGAAGGCTGGCCTGGCCCCGGTGCGCTTTGCTGCACGCCGGAAACCTATCGTGCGACTTTTAAAGAGTGCCCTTCTTCGGCCATCGGCATTAATTATGACCCTTCGCATTTACTTCGCATGGGAATTGACCCGCTACGCTTTTTAAGTGAGTTTGCGGCCCGTGTTGGTCATGTGCATGGCAAAGACACGGAAATCTTGCCTGAAGACCTTTACGAGTATGGATGGGAACAAGCGGCAACCTTCAAGAAAAGTCCTGCTTTTGGCGCCGCCGCTTGGCGTTATACCATTCCGGGCGCGGGAGGCACCAATTGGAGCGAAGTGTTTCGTGTCTTGCAAGAAAATAATTATGGCGGCGCCGTTTGCATCGAGTTGGAAGACAAAGATTACAACGGCAGCGAAGATGGCGAAAAGCGCGGCTTCATTAGTGGCGCACAATATCTTGCTACTTGCTAAAGGAAATAGAACGCGGAGCCTTCGGCCATCCTGCCCAGAGGGTGCCCGAAACGGCTTTAATTGACGAGGAAAGGAAAAGAGATTTGCTCGTTTCATTTTCTGCGTCAATCCGTCTTTTCGGGTGCCCTCTGGGCAGGATGGTCGAAGGCTCCGCGTTCTATTCCGCTTTTTGACGCTTGCGGTTTTGCAAGACCGTTAGAGCGTTGCGCTTCATGCCACGTCGTTTCGGGCGTTTGAGCGGGCTGCCTTTAAGGCGCCGGGAAAACTCTTCCTGAGGCAGAGCAATAAATTCTTGCAAACCCGGAAACTCAGCGCGCTCCCATAACTCCGGCTCCGCGCTTTTTACCTCGCTCTTGTGATTCCAGGGGCACACTTCCTGACAAATATCGCAGCCAAAAACCCAGTCGCCAAATTTTTCTTTTTGCTCGCGTGGCGCTCCTTCGCGGTTTTCAATGGTGTGAAAGGAGATGCATTTGTTGGCATCCAAGACAAACGGCGCGACAAAGGCATCTGTTGGGCAAGCATCCAAACAGCGCGTGCAAGAGCCGCAAAAGCTGGTGCTGTGGGGCTGGTCATAACTCAATTCCAAATCCAGAACGATTTCGCCAAGCAGAAAATACGAACCCAACTCACGCGAAAGCAGCATCGTATTTTTGCCAACCCAGCCAATTCCGGCGCGGCGGGCCAGTTCGCGCTCCAAAAGTGGCCCGGTATCCACATAAACTCGCCCATTGCACGGCCATCGTTCTTGAATCCAGGTTTGCAGTTCGCGCAGACGCGGCGTAAGAACATCATGATAATCCACGCCGCGCGCATAACGCGCCACTTTGCCGTGCGTAGCATCATCCCATTCTGCATCAGTGCGATAATGCAGCGCCACGCAGATAACAGACCTGGCCCCCGGTAACACTTTTTGCAAATCACCGCGTTTTTCGACGGCATCGGGGCGCGCCATCCAACGCATTGAAGCGTTGTAACCATTCATTAACCAATCGAGCAAATGACCATGTGTTTCGCCGGGCGAAGCCGGCGCAATGCCGCAAGCCGCAAAACCCATTTCATGAGCGCGCTGCTTAATGTGTTGAGAAACTTCGAGGGACGACATAAAGACCCGGAAATGAATTGACAAAACAAAAGGCGCAGCTTGCGCCGCGCCTTTTGTTGCAGGTTTGTTATTCCGCTTTCTTCTTGGCGGCAGGCCGGCGGCGCGGCGTTAAGGGCGCTTTTTGGGCGGTGCGACGCCTGGTTTTCGGCTTGGCTTCAGCGCTTTCGCTGCTTTCACTTGCCGCTGCTTCCTGCGCGGCTTCGGGCGAAGAAACGGCATCGCCAGCGCTTGCCGCTTCCGTTACTTCTGTAGGCGCGGGCGATGCCGTGACTGATTCAGTAGAGGGTTTTGGTTCGGCATCCTTAGTTGCTTTTTCAGTTGTTTGTTCTTCTGCTTTCTTTCCTTTGCCGCGTCCACCACGCCGGGTAGGGCGTTTCTTGGGCGTAGGCGTTTCGGCAACAGGAGAATCAACTTCTGCACTGGAATCGCTTAAATCGGCTGTTGCCATGTCCACCAGTTCAGGAGCTAATTGGATGGCTTCGGCTACCAATTCCGGCGCTGTTTCAGCAGATTCAGGTTGAGTTATGGGCGATTCGTCATCACTCGTGGCTGCACTGGCTTCCATTGCTGCTTCGGGCGTGACAGTTGCCAACTCCGGCGCTAAATCTGTGGCTTCTGCGACCAATGTGGGAGTTGTTTCCGTTGCTTCTGCCGATTCGGGCTTGCTGGAAGCTAATTGCGCGCGGCGTTCCTTGCCGGAAAAGCGCAGGCGACCCCGCCGCATTCCACGCCCCAGCAGATGTTCGGAACTGGTCGGACGCACTTCACTGCCACGCCCGCTGTCCTCGGTCTT
>DASWNL010000636.1:0-9756 GCA_036399215.1 Abditibacteriaceae bacterium | reverse complement strand
GTTATCGAAGAATACCTGGAAGGTGAAGAAGTTTCATTGATTGCCTTAACCGATGGGCAAACCGTGATGCCGCTTGTCCCAGCACAGGATCACAAACGTGTTGGGGAAGGCGACACCGGGCCTAACACGGGCGGTATGGGCTGTTACTCACCTGTTCCGGCTTTTGACACTACGCTTTACGATTACGCGGTGCGCGAAATTTTGGAGCCGACATTAAAGGCTTTGCAAAGCGAAGGCATCGAATATCGCGGCGCGCTATACGCGGGCCTTATGCTCACCAAAGACGGCCCCAAAGTTCTGGAATACAATTGCCGCTTTGGTGATCCTGAAACGCAAGTGATTTTGCCGCGCCTCCAAAGCGATTTGCTGCCGCTACTATTGGCTTGTGCCGGCGTAGGCGACCAAAAGCTAAGCGAATCGCCATGCGAATGGACGAATCAAGCCGCCGTTTGCGTAGTAATGGCTTCGCAAGGCTATCCCGGCAATTATCGTAAAGGTGATGCTATTTCAGGGTTAGACGAAGCCGCGCAAACCGGCGCTGTCGTGTTTCATGCGGGCACAAAAAGCGATGGAGAAAAAATCGTAACCAACGGTGGCCGCGTCTTAGGCATAACGGCTTTGGGCGATGATTTCCAGGCCGCGCGCCAGTCGTGCTACCACGCCGTTGAAACTATTCACTTCGACGGCGCTTATTATCGCCACGATATAGGCTGGCGCTGTTTGTAAAAACAAATGAGCAAGCCAATTGGCTTGCTCATTTGTTTTTAGCGTTTGGGAACGCCGTATTCATCTACGGGTGACTTTGACCTTGATGGTTTGGCTGCTGGTTTCTGCGCAGACGTAGTTTCGGTTTTATTGAATTTCACGCCGGGCAGGCGCCACTCGCCTGTATTGGCGGCATTAATGACAACTGCCGTCCATACTACACCCAGCAAAAAGCCGCTGACCAACAGTGAGCTAATCATGATTGTAAAACGTAAATCGGCTCTCGTGAAAGTCGTCAGATGACGGCAAGAATGACAGATATGCTGCCCGGCTTTAAGGCCGCTGCCACAATGTGAACAATAGAATGACGCACTGCCTAAACCGCTGCCGCCGCTGTTTCCAACGTTCCCGCCGCCCAAAGGCGTGAAATTAATATCAGGATCGTTATTGTAAGAAGCACTGCCCGCTGCGGCCCCACTTGCGCCTCCACTGGCTACGCCACCGACTGGTGTGCCTTGCCCGGAAAGTGCGGCGCTCCAATAACTTGACTGCGCCACTTGCCCGCGTGCGGCGCCCAGCGCGTGAGGTGAAACCCACGGCAAGCGTTCGCCGCAACTATGACATTTCATTGCGGTCATCGCATTGAACTCACCGCAACTACATTTCCCAAAAGTATCAACAATTGCCATCGTAATCGCCTTCTATCTTCAGCTACCTCTTACTATCTAACTTTTATTGTGCCCATTTGACAACTGTTTCAATCAGAAAGCTCAAGATTACTACGCATTATGCTTCGCCGATACCAATTAACAAGCCTGAAACACGGCTTTGCTAAAGTGGTTATGAAATTGGAGATAAGCGAGGAGACGTAACATGACACCCAAAGCGATGCTCTTGCCTGGACGCAATGGCTTGCAGGAATTGATAATGCAGGGCTTGTTTTCCCATCCACATTGGATGGTTTTTTTGTTAGCGGGCTTATCGGAAAAGCAAATTTCCGTAGTTGAGGGCCGCGCAGCACAGCAAATCACTCATATTTGGGATGCGCATTTTCAGCTTGACTTTCGGCGTAGCGGTTTGACACCGGAAACAATAGATTATCTGTCGCTCTCTGCGTCAAAACCGGCGCCAACCTTAGCCACCCGGCTACAGTTAAGCACGTTTGAATTGCGACGCCGTCCTGACCGTGCGCTTGAAGTTATAGTGCAAGGCCCAGATCAACTGGGCTTTTTAGGCAAACTACTTGGCGAAGTCTCGTTATTGGCACTTTACCCGATAGAGTTGGAAATCAACACTATTGGTAGTCAAATTAAAGATCGCCTGGCCTTTCGCGGCATAGGTGGCGTTGCGCCCAGCGAAAACATCGAATCCTCACTACAAACCCTTCTAAGCAACTTCCAAAAGTAAGAATATCAAGTTCGCAAAGCTGCACTGTAAACGCAAAAAAGCCCATTATGCATAGCTATGCATAATGGGCTTTTTTCTCTGGGTTTTACCGGTTAAGCCAGACGACGGCCACCGGAAAGCAGGTCAACTAAGAACAGCACTACGGCTGCTACAATGAGAATGTGGATTAACGAGCCTACTGCGGAACTGAATCCGATGAAGCCCAATGCCCACAACACTAACAGCACCAAAGCAATCGTTTTCAACATCGTTCTCACTCCTTTGTCCAACCGGCCCGCCGCTGGAATTGTCTCTCGATAATTCATTAAATCTTCGAGAAGGCCGGCGGAACACGACGTTGTCTATAATAAGCACTTATCGTGCCAACAACCAAAATTAATCAAAAACAAAAAGGCACCAACTAATTAGTTGGTGCCTTTTCTATCAGTGTTGAGAATGCCTCAGGAGCTTTCAACGGAGTTATGCGTTTTCTGCTTTCTCTTTGGTGTGCTCTTTAGCCTTGGCCGTCTTGCTTTTGGCTTCCGCACTTTTCTCTTCAGCTTTATCTTCTGCAGCGTTTGCGACCTTGTCAGCCGCTTCTTTAGCCTTAGCTGTTGCGTCCTGGGCAACTTCTTTAGCATCTGCTTGAGTTTCAGATGCTGTATCTTTTACGTCCGCTACCTTGTCCTGCGCTTTGTCTTTTAAGTCAGCAACAGTTTCTGTGATATGCTCTTTGGCATCTTGCACAGCGCCTCCGGCATCGGCGACCAACTCTTCGCCTTTGTGACGCGCCTGCGAAATTACACCTGCACTCTGCTCTTTTAAAGCCTGCGCTTTATCACTGACGGTATGAGTCAAATTTGAGCCGAAATCACCGGCCTTGTCTTTTAACTGACTCGCGTTTTCAGCGATCTCCTGCCGTATCTCTTCGCCCCGCTTGGGAGCTAATAAAAGCGCCGCTGCCGCCCCGAATAAAAGTCCTGTGATGACGCCGCGCCAATATCCTCCACCCTGTTCTTCTGCCATGATGCTCCTCCTTGGTTTTCCTCTAAGCCGTGCGGGCTTCCGCAAAAACGAGGCCACTTCCCTGCTTATCAGCTTTCGGCAAAGCGTTGTTTCAAGAAATCAAGCATCGGTTTGGACTGCGCGGCTAAATCGTGGCTGCTACCTTCAAATGAGCAGCGCCCGTTATAACCGACAGCTTTTAAAGCGCGGAAGAAACCCTTAAAATTCGCCTCGCCGCCTGAAGCAAAGCCCGGCGGCACACGGCCCAGATCACAAACGTGCGTGTGCCTGAGCCGCGCGCCTGCCGCCGTGACGGAAAACAACGATTCACCATCGGTAAACATGTGATACAAATCGGCTAACAACTGAATGCGCGGCTGCGCGATTTCATCTACCAACTGTGCGCCATGCCGGACGGTATTGATGAGATTGTCCTCGTTTTTATTAAGAGGTTCAATGGCGATGTCAATACCCACTTCTTCAGCCACCGGCCCTAAAGCGCGGCCAAATTCCACAAACTGCTGCAATGCCTTTTCACGGTCGAAGCCCTCAACCACACGCCGCGCAGCGCCACTGCCCAAAACCACAACCTCTCCGCCCAATGCCTTGCAGCGTGTCAAAGCGGTGTGGCAGTAAGCGATCACTTCTTCCAGATTCACATCCGGCCCGGTGATACGATGTTTGGCGGGAATAAAAGAGTTATAGGCTTCAACGTTGAGAGGAAATTGGGACAATGCCTCTTGTAACTGTGCAAACTCTTCTTCGCTGCCCATTACAGCGCTGACACCAAACTCGACATAATCAGCGCCGGCTTCCTGCATTCCTTCCATTAAGCGCGGCAAAGCCGAGAGCGCTTGGCCCTCCACTTGAGGCGCGAAACTGCCCGGCCCGCAACAAATGCCAAATTTCATGAATTCCTTTTATTTTCCGGGGTTAAAAAGCGTGTCCAGAGGTTTTTGCAAGCTATCTTTAGCTGATGATGACAAAACGCTCAACGCAGGGTTAATAGTCTGAGCGTAGAGCTTGTCTTTGTCGCCCAATTGTAGTGTGATGTCGTCCATTTTCAAAGCAAGCCACGGTTTATCAAGGCCATATTTAGCAGGCGATTCGATTTTATCTACAAAGTCCTGCGCTTCCAAACTCTGCACGGCAAAAAGCAAATCCATCAGGGCGCGATGCGCGGCATCGGCGGCCTCTTTGCCTTTAGCCGAATCGTCGGCTTTGACGCCAACTTCGCGCCATTTTTCGTCTTTTTGCTCGAAAGTTTTGGTCTTGCCCCCGAAAGTCACTGTTATCTGCTTGATTTTATCGGTTTCAAACTCGACGACTTTTTTATCACGCCAATCGCGCAAAGGGCGATTGATAAGACCAAAGAGGGAGGACGGCACCTCAAAAACAGCGGGTGACAGCGAATTCTTCGCCGCATAGCCTCCAGCGGTCTTTTTGCCAAAATGCAATGAGAGTGGGCCTTCTTGCGTAACGATGTCCACTTGCGCTTGCGGCTTGTCCAGACCCCATTCTTTTAGTGATTTCGGATTGTCGTCAAGAAATTTCGCAGCGGTTGTGCCGGTCAATTGTGTAAGCAAACTTTCGACGGTGCTACCCTCGGCTTTGGTCTCGACGGGTCGCGTCAGGCTCCATTCATTGGCTGCACCTTCTTCGGCGCTTTTGGTTTTCTCGAAGTTGGCCGCTAAAGCTGGCGCTCTCATGCTTACGGCTTGCACATCTTCAATCTTCACGCGCAATGCGGCTTTATCGCGCCAATCGGCAAAGGGTTTTGAAGCGGACGTTTTTAGCGTATCGGGCAACAAGGCTACTTGCGTTTTTCCACTATTGGTCAGGCGTGCATAAACTTTGGTCGCATCGAAAGAAGGCGCGCTGCCAAATTCTATTTTTGCATCGGCAAATTGCAGCGAAACCGCAGGCTTTTCCAGGCCGAACTCCTTGCTGTTTTTCGGATCATCTGCCACCACCGTAGGCGACTGCACCAGTTGCAATTCTTTCAGGAAGGTTTGCACCGCCTCTTCTTCAGCGGGCACGGCAACAGTTGGTTTGTCGCGTTGCACTTTCCACAGCGCCCCATCTTTTTTGAGGGTCAAGGAACTGCCGTTTTGCGACAACACAACTTGTGACACCTGTTGCGGGTCACTTCTCAACAAAACTACTGCATCTTTTTCGGCAATCGGGCCGCGCTCGTTGAAGTAAATGTAAGCGCCGAAAACCGTGACTATAGCTAAGAGAATCAGCGTTGAACGAAGAGATTTCATAATTGATTCATCTTCTTCTCCACCACGCCAGACCACCGAGAATCAGCATGACGACGGGCAAAGTGAAGAGCGAAAAGATGTTGACGAAGCGGCGCACGCCGGGCGTCATGTCAATGGTGTTGGTAACCGGCGGTTTGGGTGGAATCGAAACCAAAAGCTCATTGCCGGCCAGCCAGTTGAGCGAAGCCAATAAAAAGTTGCCGTTGGCCGCATAAGCGAAATTGCTGTCAACCGCGAAATTTGGGTTGGCAACCACAACAGCGCGCATTTGAGATGGCGAGGGCGGCGCTCCGGGCGTTGTCGCACCGGCGCCGCGCTCACTGGCAACGGCCAAAGCAAACGGCCCACGCTCAACAGTGCCGCCCCGCTTAAAGGGCACCGCCTGGCTGGAAGGTGATGTTTCAAGCAGCGTTGTAACTGTTAATCCGCCTGGCGCCGGACTTACACCTTTCATTGGCACAACACCGGGAAAAATGACCTGGCTGTTTTCGCCCACGCCACCTAAAATCGGATGTTTGGCAGGGTCAATCACCGGCCCAAAAACTACCTGCGGCGATTGGCCTAAGCTTTGTTCAGCATCAATGACGAAGCCGCTTAGCATATTCGCACCCGCTAAACGCGCAATGCGATTCCAGCGTGGCATGGCTGTTTCCGAAGCGCTTAGCGCCAGGAACAAGCGACCTTTAGCCGCAATATATTTCTGGAGAATCGCTTCTTCGCTCGGCGCTAAATCCGACTTTGGCCCCAGGACCGCCAAAACTGAAGCATTAGCGGGAATCTGCGCTTTGGTGCTGCTAAGAGTCAGCGGTTGAATTGTGTAATTTTGCGCTTCCAACCGCAAGCGCGCTGTGCCCAGGCTGGCTGCGCCACTGGACGAATTAAAGCCCAGTTCGCCATGCCCGGTCAGATAATATAAAACGCGCGCTTCATTTTTGCCGAGCTTTTGCAAAGCCGAAGTCAGGTTCGATTCATCAATGGTATCAATCTGTTGGCGTCCGGTATTTGCATTTTTGCCTTTGCTTTCGTCCTGCACAAAAAGTGTTGGCTGGCCGCGCCGCTCATCAAAGCCAACCAAATTCAACTCGCGCAAAGTCGCTGGTTCAAGCGCAGCATTAACATATTTCACGCGGATGTTGTCGGAAGCCAACCGATATTTCTCAAGCAGAGTTGTATCTGCTGGAGGCGGTTCAGGCATTCCGATAGCTGTGGGAGAGAAAACATAAGTCAACGTGACCGGCGCTTTGAGTTCGCCCAGCGTTTTCAGAGTTTGTTCGGCTAAGCTATTGACTTTATTACTCGTCAAATCCCACGTCTTGTGCCGCCGCGCCGCCACGTAATTGATACCGACCAGAAGCAACAAGAAAAGCAGTGTCGAAAACAGCGCATTAGCCCCAAGCAAGGTGCGTTGTTTGGCGTATTGATCGCGTGGCAGCGCCTTTTGCTGGCTGCGTCCCACGAACCAACCGGCAAGGGCAGCAAAGCCGACAACCAGGCAGCCAATCACCCAGGGATTAGTGACTTTATTGGTCGTGCCATAGGCCATCAAACCGCCAACTGTGGCCAGCATGGCAATCACCAGCAAGGCGCCCGCATTTTGCGCCAGAAATGAGATTTTTGTTTGCGTTGTTTCTTCGTTTTCCGCCATGATTTAAAGTTTCGAGTTCCGCGTTAAAAATCCTGTTGTCATTCCGAGCGGGCGCCCTTCTCATCTTTCCGCTTTCATCCTTTAAGTCAGCTCCACTTGCGGCTTTCCAAGGAACGAACCGTCAAATATAAAAAGAACACCGTAACGGAAATAAAATAAATCAAATCTTTGGTATCCACTGCACCCTGCATGATGAGTTCAAGATGTGAAAGGATAGAGAACTGGCTGATAAAAGACATTAAGTCGCTGGCACCCGATTGTTGGCCGGGAATCGCCAGCATCCACGAAAAAATCAAGCCGCCAAACGTCAAAAACCCCGCTACTACCTGGCTGGTTGTTATCGTCGAGCAGAACAAACCAAAGGCTACAAAGGCTGCGCCCACACAAAGCAAGGCGATGTAACCACCCCAAACCGGGCCGACATCAATTGAACCGTAACGAGTCGTAAAAAATGGCACATGGGCCGTGAGAAGCAGCATCAAAATGACAAAACCCCACGCGCCCAAAAACTTGCCCAGAGCAATCTGCCATTCGGAGATAGGAGAAGTAAACAGTAGTTCCGCCGTGGCCTGATTGCGCTCTTCCACGAACAGCCGCATGGTAATAATCGGCGCCACAAAAAGCAGCATCACCAACATATTACCGAAGAAGCCTTGCAGGCTGAAATTAAACGGTGGCAGCGCGGCTTGCAAAAGCGCAACAGAATAAAAAATGCCGGCAATCAGCAGCCAGCCGGCCAAAAGAGCATAGGCCAGCCACGTTGCAAAATAACCGCGCAATTCCCGCCAGGCGATAAGTCCAATTTGGTTCATATCTTTTAGCTGTGGGCCTTTAGCTGTGAGCTTTTAGCTATTGAGAAAAGGCTCAATGCTAATCGCTCATAGCTAAAAGCTACTCATCGGTCGTTGTCAATTCCAGGAATATCTCTTCTAAACTGCGGCGTGCGCGGCGCAATTCGAGCAAGCCCCAGCCTTCGTTCACGCATAAACGTGCTGCTTCTTCACGCGCGTCAGCATCGGCAGCTACATCCAAAATGAAAATATGCTCGCCCGCGTGCTTCTCTGCTGTTTGGTCTTCACGCGCGTTGTTGACACCTTTTATTTTCGCAAGCTTTTGCGCAGCATCCAAAGCCGGACGTTGCACCACAAGCGTAATCACATCACCGCTATCGGCCAAGTTTTCGGGCGTGTCTTCCGCCACCATGCGGCCTTGATTGATGATCACCACGCGAGAGCAAACGTCCTGAACGTCCGGCAAAATGTGCGTGGATAAAATGATGGTGTGATCTTTGGCGAGCGACTTAATGAACTGCCGCGTTTCCACGCGCTGTCGAGGATCAAGGCCCGCCGAAGGCTCATCTAAAATCAAAACCGGCGGGTCATGCACCACGGCTTGCGCGATGCCAACGCGCTGTTTGTAACCCTTTGATAACTTAAAAATCAGCGTATCGGCTTTATCTTCCAATTTTCCGGCATCAAGTGCCGCTTCCAACCGCTCGGCGCGCTTATTTTTCGGCACGCCGCGCAAAGCTGCGACATAGGTTAAATAGTCGCGCACGCGCATATCGGGGTAAACCGGCGCGTTTTCCGGCAAATAACCGACGTTGCGACGCACTTCGAGCGAATTTTCCAGAATATCAAAACCGGCAATGCGCGCTGTTCCGGCTGTGGGCGCCATAAAGCAAGTCAGAATGCGCATCGTGGTGGTTTTCCCGGCACCGTTTGGCCCCAAAAACCCCACGATTTCGCCCTTGCCCACCTTGAAAGTGACATCGCGCACGCCCCGGCTGGCACCGTAGGTTTTGCTGAGATTTTCGACTTCGATCATCAGTTGTTCAGTCATATTGGTTCATCATAAATCCGGCTTTCAAAATGTATAATGGACAGTTTGCTGCAGGTCAAGGCCTGAAAAGGAAGAGCCCGTTGTAATCTCAACCATGAAGGCCGACTTGCGTCACCTTGCCAAATATCTCGCAGTTCTTTGTTCTATTGGTCTAATCTTAACCTTATCCTGGCACATTGGTGATTGGATGGGCGAACGGGCTGGACGTTTACCCGCTACGTCAGAGCCATTTCCCACTTCTACGCCAACCCCACCTCCCCCACCTCGCATCGTCATAGTTCCTCCACCCAGAATCATCGCCAGACCAAAAACACCAACTGTTCCTTCTGTTCCGCGCCTGGATTTACATGATGACAAATTGCCTTTAACATTCTCGCACAACGGCGAATTATTAGTCGCTGCTCACGCAAAGGGCGCGTTTTCCCTTTATCGCCGCCGCGACAGCAAAAAGTTGAAATCCTGGCCGGCCAATGGTGCTGAAGTAACCAGTATTACTTTTTCAGCGAATAATCAGTTTTTCGCCGTCGCGCATTTTTATGCATATCAATCCGGCTCTATTCCCAAAGGGCAGGTGCAGATTTTCACGACCAATTCTCTCAAACGCTATCGTTTTTGGAAAAACCTGGACGCACCTGAAGGTGTGCGCTTTTCACCGGATGCAAAATACCTTGCTGTTAGCAACAAAGTTGGGTTTGTCACCTTATATAGTCTTGGAGATGGTTCAAAAAAGCGGCACTTCTCACCTCCCAAACTGCCGATGCTTTTGGCTTTCGGCACCAATAGCAGTGCTAAAGCCATGGACTTTTCACCAGATGGCCGTTTTTTCGCCGCCGCCGATATTTCCGGCTCGATAGCGATCTGGCGCACGAAGGATGGCGTGCCCCAGGCCTTCGCTATCGCCGAAGG
>DASWNL010000635.1:0-8026 GCA_036399215.1 Abditibacteriaceae bacterium | reverse complement strand
GACCTGGGAAGTCGCGGCTTTTATTTTTGCAAACAGCAGTTACTGTTTATCCCAGTAATCATCTGGACCAAAGCGCGCCCCTGGGGTGCCGGGTGTATTATTGTAGAACGGCCTGACTAGTTTAGCCACCGTCATCGCTTTGACATGCCCATCCAGAAATACGACGTTGCAAGTATCTAAGTGCCGTCCCACCACAGTTTCGGCATTTTGGTTTTGGCCTGTGATACCGGGGCAGTTCATGCACTGTGAATAGCTGCGTGAAATAGAAAGGTTAGGACTGGTGAACAAACTGGGATTATCTCTAAGCGTATCCCACTGGACAGCTGTTGTTGCCCCTGGGGCACCATAGCGGCCCACATCAGAGAAATAAAGAGTCTCTGCTGTCTTGGCGAAATCAGGTAGCGAAGGATTCCCAACAAGGCCCCAACCGAAGTTGTTATGTTGATGACCATAGTGAGTTTGCCTGGGATTAGCATTATTGGTTTCGTTCAGCCTGGTGGCGCTGGGGCACTGATAAATTTGGACGTTCTTCGTGTAAGGCAAAAGCAATCCCATCCACAAAGGACAAAGACCCGCGCCTATTCCAGGTTGGGCTTCATAGGCAGCGCACTGGTTGGAAGGAAGAGAGTTGTCACCAGCCCATGAAGTGACAACCTTTTCATCGTAGTCCTGTGAATACTGCGCTGCTGCCAATCCAATCTGCTTGAGATTGTTGGAGCAAGTGCTTTTGCGGGCGTTTTCGCGCGCACGGGCGAAAACCGGGAACAAAATGGCGGCGAGCAGCGCTATTATCGCTATAACGACGAGCAATTCTATCAACGTAAATCCCTGTCGCACGGATGAGCGTTGAAAATGATGAGGAAATCGAAGCATTTTTCTCCTTGACGCCGCCTAATTCTGCCTTCACAGCCGGCTTATAAAGTAGTGTTATTATAGCCAAATTCTGCGATAATCAAACCTCTGCTGTAACATTCATCACGATTTTAACGCCCAAAAACGCAAACTTAAGCGATTCAGCACATATTTCATCGCACAGAACTGCAAAACCGAATGAATTTAATCTCCGCCTTTCAACCAGGTATTATCATGCCTAGCAAAAACTACTTATGCTCCAAAATCAAAGTGCCGTCCCAATTGGGCGGTGGCGGATTGACCCGGCACTGTTGAATTCTGGACAGCAAGACTTCGCAGGCTTTATCGGCACCCAGGGCCTCCTGCGCAAGTTTGATGTGTTCTTCGGCTTCATCCCATTGGCGCTCTCGATAAGCCTTTAAGCCTTGTCCGTAAAGCGCGTAGCCATTGCGTTGGGCCAGCGACATCTCCCCGGCCATGCCCAGTAACTCATAAACGCGCACAGGTTGGCTCTTGCCGGCCACAGCCAGCAAATCGAGTTCGCGCACTTCGATGGCATCTCCGGCTAAATGACGCGTTCTCTCGCCAATTAGAATGTGGGAGCCGTAAATCTTGTTGACCGCTTCCAGACGTGAGGCAAAATTAACCGTATCACCCAGCACGGTGTAGTTGAGCTTCAATTCGGAGCCGATATCGCCCACGATAACTTCGCCGGTTTCGATGCCGATTCTCATGTCCAGAAGCGGGCGACCTTCCTTGGCCCACTTGTCACGCAACAAGCGCAACTGCGCACGCTGGTCTAAAGCGGCACGGCAGGCACGGGCGGCATCGTCTTCGCGCGCGATGGGAGACCCCCAAAATGCTAAAATCGCATCGCCGATGTATTTATCCAACATGCCTTCGGACGCTATGATGATTTTGGTCATGGCGTCGAGGTATTCGTTGAGCAAAGCCACCAGCTCTTCCGGCGGCAGTTTTTCGGAGAGTGTCGTAAAGCCGGCCAGGTCAGAAAAGAAAATCGTCGCTTCGCTTTTGACGCCGCCGAGTTGCACACCGCCGCGCCGCAAGATTTCCTGGACAACCGTGGGCGCGGTGTAGCGGCTGAAGGTTTCCTGAAGCAAATTGCGCTGGCGCAAGCCGCTAATCATGGCGTTGATGGCGCGACCCATTTCGCCGATTTCGCCACCTGAGGTTTCAGGGGCTTGCTGATCGAGATTGCCTTGGCCAACGCCGCGCGCCACCTGGGCCATTTGCATCAAAGGCCGCGAGGTGGCCCGCGCCGCAAAATAAGCGACGCCTAAGGCAACTAAAAGCGTGGCGCCAATGAGGCCTAAAACCAGGGCGGCAGACTTGCGTGTTCGCACTTCAATCGCTTGAGAAATGCCCTGCGTGGCGCCGCGCATTTCACTCGTCACTGAATTTAGCGGTGCAAGCAGCGGTTTCATCGGCAATTGGACAATGTAATGCCAGTTGTCTTTAGCCTGCGCTTGCCCTGCGCGCGTGTCGAAACGAACGACCGAATAAATAAAAACACTGTCCGCGGTTTCCATGCCTTTTCTGCTGTCTTTGCCATCCCAAAAGATTCCAGAATTTTTGGTAGGGTTAGCGCGGATATGAGCGGCGATAGCAGAAAAACCAGGCACTTTAGCCAACGGCGGCTTGGCCTGCACGTCGCGGTTGTCGAAAGTCGGTCTGGCATTCTTATCATTACCGGCCTGATCATAAAAGGCTCTAATGCGAACACGCTCCTCACTGTCCACTAAAACGGCTCTGGAAACGCTTAAACTGCCAACGTTAAACAACTCAGATTGCACATCAAGCAGGTTTGCATCAATGGCGGCTACGCCCGCTGTTTGGGAAGCACCGGGCAGAGTGACGGTGCGTGCACAAGTCCACAAAAGGTAGCCGTTTCTATCTGTATCAACCAGCCAGATAATCTCGCCTGATGGCCGTGCAACGGCCTGTTGATACCACGGACGGCGGCGCGCATCATAAGTCGGTTTGAAGAAGGATTTTCCACCGGGATAGCCCAAAATGAAGCCCTGCGCGCTGCCAAAATAAAGTGAATCGCAACCAGGGAGCGTTTGTTGCGTATGCGCGAAAAAAGCGCCCAGGCGGCGTAAGCGCTGTAAGGAATTGTTTACTTTCTGCTGCGGCACACCCGGAGACAAATCATACATCGCGTAGGGCTGCACAGCGCGCAGCGTTTTTTGCAATTGGGGTTTAGCACGCACCAGCTTTGTAAGCTCATTGCCTTCAAAAAGCGGCGGTGCATCGGAAAGCGAGCCGTTATCAGAAAGAAACTGGCGCACAAGCCTCGCTTCCAATTCCAGGGTGTCTGCGATATTAGTGAAATACGATTCGAGCGTGCGCGCCTTTTGGCGCACGATCAGTAGATGCGTGTCGCTAAGATTGGCTTCCAGCAGGCGCGTTCCGTTTTGCAAAACACGTGCGCCAGCTTCATCATTCTCCCTGCGTAATTGCCGTTCTAATTCGATGGAATTGCGCCATAGCAACCCGGCCACAACTCCCAATGACAGGCTTGAAACCAGGCCAATCAGCAGGAACAAACGAGCGAACATGCTCATGGAAGTTTTGGAGTGAGGCTACAATGGGCTTATATCAGCCAAAGGCTTATACCAGGCGGTTTTCCCTGATGACTTGCGAATACCACTGCGCCGATAGTTTGGGCGTGCGCTTTTGCGTGGCGTAATCCACATGCACAATGCCAAAGCGCTTGGCATAGCCTTCGGCCCATTCATAGTTGTCCATCAACGACCAGGCAAAATAGCCGCGCACTTTGTAGCCTTCTTGAACCGCGCGATGCAGGCCGATTAAATAGTTTCGCATCCATTCCCGGCGGCCTAAATCAATCACTTCGCCATTAGCAGTTAATTCGTCATCCCAGGCTGCGCCGTTTTCCGTGATGTAAATATTTTGCGCGCCATAGACTTCATAAGCATGGCGCACGCCCCAATACAAAGTTTGCGGCACAATTTTGAGCCACTCCAAATCGGCAGTTGGAAACCCTTTATTCCAGGGCAGAATCTCTGGTGTAATTTGCTTACTGCGCCCCGTATTTTTGGCGGCGCGCACAAAAGAGCCGGCATAAAGGTTAAGTCCCAGAAAATCTGTTTTTTGCCCGATAAAATCGGCATCGCCTTTGAGAATCCTTGGACGATCCACGCCTGCTGCTTTTAGCCACTCCCTGGTGTAACCACCTAAAAAGAGCGGCCCCATCAACTGCTCGGTTGCGCGCAGATAAGCTAATTTAGCCGCTTCCAAATCATCGCCGGTTTCACAAACCGGAATAAAAGTCGCCGGGTTGTGAACCACACCAACCTGTGCGCCCTTGCCGCCATATTCGCGCACTGCTGCCACGCCATGACCATGAGCTAAAAGCGCGTGATGATAGGCTTGATTAACTACGCTTTTAGGTTCGCGGGCACCCGGCGCGTGAATGCCTGTTTCATAACTGAGGCCAATGAAACAGGGCATTTCATTAACGGTCATCCAGTTTTTGACACGGTCGCCCAGGCGCTGCACAACGGTTCGTGCATAAGGCGCAAAAGCATCGGGTGTCGAGCGCACACGCCAGCCGCCTTCGTTTTCTAAAGCCTGTGGCAAATCCCAGTGAAAGAGCGTTGCCCACGGCGTAATGCCGGCTTCGAGTAAGGCATCTACTAAACGGTCATAAAAATCAAGGCCCTTTTCGTTGATAGTATCGCGGCCCGTAGGATAAATGCGCGGCCACGAAATGGAAAAACGGTAGTCCCCATAGCCCAATGATTTCATCAAAGCAATGTCTTCGCGGTAGCGATGGTAATGGTCGCAGGCGCCTTCAGGGCCATCGTTATTGATAACTTTGCCGGGCGTTTGGGGAAAGCGATCCCAGACGCTTTCTCCTTTGCCATCTTCACGCGCCGCGCCTTCGATTTGCGCTGCTGCGGTTGCCACACCCCACACAAACTTGCGAGGGAAGGCATAACTTTGTGCCATGATTCTCCTTATTTATCGCGGCTCAGTATGGCATGGGGCCTAACATAAATCACCTTGCAGGGCACCTTTTTTGCGGCCCACTTTGCCACTTGAAGCCGCACCTAAAAAGGAGAATCATTATGACAGAGCACGCTCGTGAAGCGCCCGAAGGCAATTTCGACCCATCGGGCCAAAAGCATCCCGACAAATATCAACGCGACCTTAACCCCGAAACTTTTGCGGGGCAAAACTTTGGCCTCGAAGGCCCGCACTTTGAGAAAGATGCGCCAACCGGCGACACCTTCAAAGAGTTGTATGCAATGTTGCCCGACTTGAACAAAGACGACCTGCGCGCCCTGCCCATTTTGCCGGAAGGCGTGCGCCTGGAACAAGGCGCAACTTACATAGATTTAAGTAATCTCGAACAGGGCGAGTTCACCGCCACCAGCGACATGACGGTGCAACCGGGCACTTACATCGTGCCTAAAAGCGAAGTGGATTTTGAACTGTGGAATCGGCTAAGGAATGCGATAGTTTAGTTTAACCCCCAACCCCCTTGGTAAGGGGGCTAAAATAGGACTTGGCGAGAGAAGTAAAACGCCTTAGGCCCAAAAGTTTTGCTTGTGCTACCAACTATGATTTTAGCCCCCTTACCAAGGGGGTTGGGGGTTAAATTACTGCCCACTTTGCTGAATCAGTTTGGCAACTAAAGCCGTCCATCCGGTTTGGTGCGAGGCGCCAAGTCCCGCACCGTTATCACCGTGAAAGTATTCGTAAAACAGAATGTAATCTTTGAAATGCGGATCGCTTTGCAATTTTTCAATGCCGCCGAAAACCGCCCGCCTACCATTTTCATCCTGGGTGAACACGCTTATCAAGCGCTGTGACAGTTCAGTTGCTACTTCCCACAAGTTTAGAAATTGGCCGCTACCAGTCGGGCATTCAATTTTAAAATCGTCGCCATAAAAGTGATCGAATTTTTGTAGCGCCTCGATAATGAGGTAGTTGATGGGAAACCAGATAGGCCCGCGCCAATTGGAGTTGCCGCCGAATAAATTCGTGCGCGATTCTGCCGGTTGATAATCTAAGGTGAAACACTGTCCATCAAGTTGCAATTGATAGGGTTTCTCGGCGTAATGGCGCGAAACTGAGCGCAAGCCGTAAGGCGAGAGGAACTCGCTTTCATCTAACATTCGGCGCAAGATATGACGCAAGCGCTCTTCATCCACAGCAGCAAACAAGCGGCGCGATTGCTCGCCAGTCGCTTGCAACGAAGCAAAATTATGCGTGAGTTCAGGATGGTTTTTGAGAAACCATTCCAGGCGTCCGCGAAAGCCCGGCAATCTTTCCAAAAGCGGCGCCTCCAGTGTGTCCACCGCAAGCAAAGGAATCAAGCCGACTAATGAACGGACGCGCAAAAACTCGCGTGTGCCATCAGGCAAATGCAAGACATCATAATAAAATTGGTCTTGGTTATCCCACAGGTCGGTGCCATCGTCTCCACAAGCCGCCGGGCGGTCGTTCATCGCATTAGCAATATAGAAAAAGTGCTCCAAAAATTTGGTCGCCACATCTTCGTAAGTTTCATCATGCGCCGCCAGTTCGAGAGCGATGGCTAACATGTTCAGGCAATACATCGCCATCCAACTGGTGCCATCCGATTGATCTAAACGTGCCCCACCCGGCAAAGACTGGCTGCGGTCGAAGAGACCAATGTTATCCAGGCCCAAAAAGCCACCCTGAAAAACATTGCGATCATCAGCGTCTTTGCGATTAACCCACCAGGTAAAGTTGAGCAGCAGTTTGTGAAAAACGCGCTCTAAAAAGTTGTAATCGCCCTGCCCGCGCCGCCGCTTTTCGATGCGAAAAACGCGCAAGGCCGCCCAGGCATGAACCGGCGGGTTGACATCGCCAAAGTTCCATTCATAAGCGGGCATTTGCCCGTTGGGATGCATAAACCATTCGCGCAAAAGCAAAATCAGTTGCTCTTTGGCGAAGTCGCTATCCACCAAAACCAGAGGGATGGTGTGAAAGGCCAAATCCCACGAGGCAAACCACGGGTATTCCCATTTATCGGGCATGGATAAAATATCGTGGCTATTAAAATGTGTCCAATTGTTGTTGCGTCCTGCGTGGCGCATAGCCGGCGGTGCCGGCATTTTCGCATCACCGCACAGCCATTTTTGCACGTCGTAGTTGTAAAACTGCTTGCTCCACAACAAACCCGCTAAGGCCTGACGCTGCACGTTTTTGGCATCATCTGATAAGCCTTCGGGCGCGATGGTCTTGTAAAATTCGTCGGCTTCAGCGCGTCGCTTTTGAAACATCTCAGAAAAAGCCGCGCCAAACGCATTCGATTGCGGCATATCATCGAGCAAGCGCAATTGAATAACTTTTTCTTGACCGGGGGCCAGTTCCAAAACATAGTGTGCTGAGGCTTTGGTGCCTTCTTGTTGAGGGTTGACACTGTTGGCGCCATGCAAAACAAAATCGTTGATGCCGTCTTTTACATAGCCCGCGTTTTCGCCGCCAAACAAGCGCGCTTTGTTGGTTTCATTCTCGCAAAATAATAACTCCGGCAAGCTGTCTTGATTTGCGTGGCAGAGCAGCCAAAGGCTGCCCAGCGTTTTATGCTCGGCTTGAATGACCGAACGCTGTGTTGCTTCAGCAGTATCGTCGGGTTCGGGCGCCCACATTCGCGGCCTGGTGCCGCCTTTCCAGGCCCATGTGTTGCGAAACCATAATGTCGGCAAAAGGTGCAGGCGCGCCGCCTCCGGGCCGCGATTGGCAATTGTGATTTGAATGAGAATATCATTTGGCGCGGCTTTAGCGTATTCGACGAAAACATCGAAATAGCGATCTTCATCGAAAACTCCGCTGTCAAGAATTTCCCATTCCCATTCATCGCGGCTACGATTTTCATTGACTTCAACAAGTTGCTGATACGGAAAAACGCGTTGGGGATATTTATAAAGGCACTTGCAGTAAGAATGAGTTGGGGTTGAATCGAGATAGTAGAACTGCTCTTTTAAATCTTCGCCGTGATTGCCTTCGTTGCCGCTCAGGCCAAACAAGCGCTCTTTAAGAATCGGGTCATTGCCGTTCCACAACGCGATGGCAAAACAAAGGCGTTGTCCATCGTCGCAAAAACCGGCCAGGCCATCTTCATTCCAGCGATAAGCGCGCGAACGTGCCT
>DASWNL010000634.1:0-7391 GCA_036399215.1 Abditibacteriaceae bacterium | reverse complement strand
AAAAAACATTTAGTTATTCCTGCTGCTGTTGCAGCCTGTTGCTTGCTGAACGGCCATGTCGCCTTTTTGCAAGCGCAACCGCCGGTTATAGAAACCGAGCCAAAGAAGAAGCCGCCCTTTCCCGATTTGATGTTTGCCGACCATCCGTTGCTTAATTCCATTGCACGGGGCGATACCGGCGCACTCAAAGCCTTGCTGGAAAACGACACTACGCAAATTAATGCGCCCCATAAATCCGGCTATACGCCGCTTTCGGCGGCGGCGCGCACCGGCAACAAAGAATTGGTGCAGATTTTGTTGGATAAGGGCGCGGAAAATAAACCCACTGGTTCACGAGAAGGCGGCTACCCAGCCTTTGGCAACCCACTGGCGATGGCAGTGGCTTCAGGCAGTGTTGAAGTGGTGCAGCTTTTAATGGATAAAGGCGCCGATTTAGAAGCGCCGGCCAATGCTTCACTGCTGAATACGGCAGTGCAGAACAGCAGCCGCGCGGTGATTGAATTTCTATTGCAGAAAGGCTTTAACATAGAAGGCAATCGCAACAGTGGCTATACGCCTTTGCTAACCGCGATTCAAAATAACTTGCCGGAGATGGTGAGTTTTTTGATTGAAAAAGGCGCGAAGCTCAATCCTAATCTGACGGAGCGCGCCAATTATTACTCCGGTTATGGCTCACCTTTATACGTCGCCGTTCAATACAACAGCAAGCCAATAGTAGAACTTCTCATGACCAAAGGGGCTGATCCGTTTCTTTCCATGCGAAACGAAGGCCCGACGCCGCTTTCGTATGCCTTAAGCGCCGGGCGACGCGATATGGTGGAAATAATGCTTAGCGGCAAAATCAACATCAATCAAAAAGACCGTAAAGGCCAGACGCTTTTGCATCAGGTGGTGGCCGGTGATGGAACTTTAACCGATTTGGTTCTGGATAAAGGCGCCGATGTTAATGTGCGCAATGTGGCGGGTCAAACGCCATTGCACGTTGCAGCGCAAAGCGGCACTGCTGCCGCGATAAAAAAACTTATCGAGCGTAAAGGCGACTTAAAAGCGAAGACCCCCATTGGCGATACTCCTTTGCACTTGGCGCTTGCACGGCCTGAATCGGCAACCGCCTTGTTGGAAGCAGGTGCCACTGCGGATATCCGCAATGCGCGCGGCGACTTGCCTTTGCACGTTTTATTGCGTGACTCACCTTCGCCAAAGTTACCGGCGCGCGCCCGCGAAAGCGATTTGAAATTGCGCTTGGCTCTGGTTGAAAAAAGTGACATCAACGCGAAAGATCAGTTTGGCCTGACACCGTTACAGCAAGCCTTAATTACAAGACAGCCGGAAGTGCGCGATGCGATTTTGGCGCGCAAGCCCAATATGGATAACACGACGCTGCTTTTTGCTGCGGCAGCCCGTAATGACGTGGCTGAACTCAAAAAGCTGTTAGCAGAAAAGCCCTACTTAAATTTCATGCGCCTGCCGGATGGCCTGACGCCATTGCATGTAGCGGCGCAGTGGGGCGCCCGTGATGCGGTTGATTATCTTTTGAAAAAAGGCGCCGATATCAACGCGCGCGATGCGATGGCTTCAACGCCACTCTTGCGCGTGCTTTCACCAGCAACCGGCCCCGCCGAAACCGAGGTCGAAAGCATCGTCACGTTTTTGCTGGAAAAGGGCGCTGACCCCTCGGTATTAAACGAAGAAGACGAAGGCGCCTTACATGCCGTTGTGCGGCGCGGCGATAAAAAGTTAGTTGCCACGCTGCTTGGCAAAGGCGCCAACCCGAACGCGCGCAATGGTAGCAATCAAAGCCCGTTTGATTTGCTTTTGCCAGATTCAACAGCCACGCCGCGCCGCCCACGTAATACAGCAGGCAACACCAGCGCGACTTTGGCCCCTGATAAAGCCGTAACCCGCGATATTGCGGCGCTTTTATTGGAAAAAGGCGCTGATCTTTCACAGCCTGATACCTTGGGCAACACACCTTTGATGCGCGTTGCTATGGCGCGCGATGCTGATATGCTGAGCCTTCTCCTGGCAAAAGGAGCCGATGCTAACGCGCAAAACACGCAAGGCGAAACAGCCCTTTTACGCCTGGCAACTTACAGTAGTTACTCCGCCATAGCAAAAGAGTATCTGGCTGCCGCCAAGGTGCTATTAGACAAGGGCGCCGATCCGAATCTCCCCTCGCAGTATGGCGAAACGGCTTTAATGCGGGCACTGGGGAACAGCAACAAAGACCTGGCAGCTCTGCTTATCGAAAAAGGCGCTGATTTATCAGCGACGCGACCCGGCGTTGACCCCATCATATTCCGCCTGATTAGCCTTGGTGATCCGGTAGTTTTAGCGCTTGCTATTGAAAAGAAAGTTGATCTTTCTGTGAAAGACAGCAGCGGTAACACGCCTTTGATACGCGCCGTCATGAACGCCAACAAAGAGATGGTTGCCGCCTTGTTGGAAGGCGGCGCCGATCCCAACGCAAAATCTTCTACCGGCCAAACCGCACTTGACCTGGTGCGCGGCGGTAATAACGAGATTGCAGAACTCTTAAAGGCCAAAGGCGGCAAGGCTGGTAAGCAGTAGGCAGACGGCAGGAAGCAGGGGTTGAAACTCAAAGTTGCAAACAAAGAGATAACTCTTTGTTTACCTCTTAGAATTGATCCCCCTTCTGCCGTCTGCCTCCCGCCGTCTATCTCCCGCCGTCTGCCTACTGCTTACTGAATTAATTCTCATCCAATGCTGGACGAACCGGCTCGGTTTTTCCGCTTTTGATGCGCTTTAAATCAAGGCGAGCGGGATGCTTCTTGTAAAAGTCATCTAAGGGATAGCAGCCGGAAATAATACCGTTGCGCGGCGCTGTCGTGCAATCGCTGAAAGTGCGACAGATGTGCTTGGGCGAATGCATTTTACCATCGCGCAAAACATCGGCGGGTAGTTCGGGATAGCTCAAAACCATACGGCCCAGACCTACGACATCAACCCATTTATCACGCACCGCAGCCTGCGCAACGTGTGGTAGATACTCTTGCAAATAGGTGTATGCCGAGCCAACTAAAACGAAGTCAGGAAACTTTTCTTTGAGCTTTTTAACGGCACCAATTTGACGCGCGCAGCCCACTAATGGGTCTTCGGGCGGCGTATAACCATCGCTGGGCGGATAAATAGCCGGGCGTTGAATATGAGGATTATAATACGGCGAGCCGGCACTTAAATTCACAAAGGTAATGCCCAGTTCTCTCAGCAAATCAAAGAATTGAAACGTTTCCGTTAAATCATATTCAACGGGATTGTTTTGGTTGGTGCTAAAGGCAAACGGGTAGGGTGTGGCATGTTCCTCAGGAATACCTGGCCCCAGTTGGCGCGGCGTGCCTTTTTCAGGATCGGGTTTAAACGGCACCCAGTCAAAGGCCGAAAGGCGCACCCCGATAATTAAATCCGGGCAGTTGGCGCGAATGCCTTGCACAATCTCACGCAGAAAGCGCGTGCGATTTTCAAACGAGCCTCCGTAAGGGCCGGGGCGCGTAAAGGCTGATAGAAATTCGTGGCCTAAATAACCGTGACAATGCTTTATATCAACAAAGCCAAACCCTGCTTTTTGCGCTTGAATGGCAGCAGCCTGATAATCCTCAATTAGCGTTTTGATTTCATCATCGGAAAAGATTTCATCATCGGAATCAATGCCGAATTTCTTATCCAAAATCGGATGGCGATAAGCGATGCGTGGCTCTAACTTTTTCTTATCGTTGGGCCGTGAAAAACGCCCCGAATGGGTAAGTTGCAAACCGACTAATAAATCATCGGCATTACCGTATTTTTCCTGATGCGCATTGACCAGAGCCAGACGCAGTTTTTCTAAACTGCTTTCAAAATTCGGCTGAAAATAAAGCTGATTAGGATTGGCGCGCCCATCACGGCGCACGGAAACAGCTTCGCCGCCCCAAATAATTTTTGCGCCGCTTTGCCCGAAACGCTGCCAGCGGCGCTCCATTTCTGGTGTCGGCTGCCCGTCATCGGTGCCATCCCATCCTTCCATCGGATGAATCGCCCAGCGATTGCCGACTTCAAACCCGCTAACGTTAATCGACTGCGCTAAGGGCGACTCTGGCGCGCTTTGCAGTTCGTCATCCAGTGGCAATTCAATATTCAATTCTTGCAGCCGCGCCCGAAACGCCGCTACATCCTGAAAGTGCCCAACTTTGGGATAAGATTCGTTGCTCATGGTGATTTCAATATAGCAAGCTGAGATAAATCGACGTGATTTTCAAACGGTATGAACATGTTGAGTTTCGTATTTATTAAACCGAGCCGCGTAATGATGCTCGACATCAGGGTCAGCCTCGGCCAAGCCCTCTTTAATCAACTTAGCATTGATGAAAGTTTTGTTTTCCATGTAAACGTAAGCGCGCAATGCACCCATGTGCGGTTCGGCGTGTTTAAGAAATATGGGGCGATTCAAGAGCTTAGTTTTTAAGTAGTCCATTGCTTCTGCTTCTTTGCCGTCGCGCGGGCGAATGCCCAGCAAATGCACTGAACCACCGTCAGCTAAACGCAGTTGATCCGGCGCTATTATCTCATGCACGCGCAAGCCGCGTTCGCGCGGTTTTGCAGCGTCCTCCAAACCAATAACTGAATTAAAACGAAACTCTTTGGGGTTGACCTGACGCGTTAATGAGCTTGCCTCATTGGTAGGAGCTATGTTGATCTTTTTTGGTGCCCGGCTTTCCAGGAATTGCACCTCATGAAAATTCAATTGCTGATTGTGCAGATTTAAGCGCTGCCGAATTGTGCCCTCGAACTCCTGGTTAATTTCATAACCGATAGCGTTACGCGCCAATTCCATGGCGGCGCTCATGGTCGTGCCGCTGCCCAAAAATGGATCAAGCACGGTTTCGCCGGGGAAGGAGAACATGCGAATCAACCGGCGTGGCAATTCCAGAGGAAACATGGCAATATGACCCGACCCAGAGGGTGCCCCGCCCTGCCGTTCACCGGCAAAGTTCCAGTGACCGTTGAAATACTCATTCCATTCTTTCGTTGTCATCGCGGCGTTTTGCTTTTGCTCTGGTGTCACTTTGGGCGGCTTGCCCAGCTTCTTGAAAAGCAAGATAAATTCGTAATCAATTTTCACCACACCGTTACGTGGATACGGAAAACTGCCCATGACACTACCGCCGCCGCTGGTATTCATGGTTGTGTTCTTCTGCCAGATGATGGCTCCCATGTAATCGAAGCCAATCTGCTCGCAACTGTGAATAACAGCCTCGTGAAGAGGGATGACTTTATAACGCCCATAATGTGCGGCGCGGGCGAATTGATCGCCAATATTCACGCACAAGCGGCAACCGGAATGCAGAACACGAAAGCATTCAGCCCAAACCTCATGCAGCGAAGTCAGGTATTCGTCGAGGCCTTGGTCGAAACCAATTTGCCCCGACGCGCCATAATCTTTGAGTTGCCAGTAAGGCGGCGAAGTGACAACCAAATGCGCGCTATGATCGGCTAAATCGCCCATATTGCGCGCGTCGCCCCAGAAAACTTTGTGTTGCATTTAGGCAGTAAATCAGTGACAGGAATCAGATTATTAGAGAGGTGCGGTTGGTGGATTTTCATTAAGACTTTGCACACCCCTGAAATCAAACGGTTTATCGGATAATGTGGCCTTTTTCCGTCAGCGAAGAAGCCCGTTTCGCCCATGCGCTCAAATTTGGCGCACGGCAAGCCATGCTATCCATGCTGTTGCCGGAGAAGTTGTGAAAACTCAACTTGCAGGGTAGTAGTCATCATTTGCTCTTTTAATTTAAAGCCATCTCATAAATGCCGCTGCACAAGAGGAGCCGTCATTTTGAGCGGAATCACAGGCTTACTTATGAAACGTCTGTAGTTTAACGATTACCAGACTTATTCCCAGGGTGCAGATTTTGTAAATATATGCATGTTGGCAGCGATGCGGCTGACAGGCGGTCTACAGGAGATTCTTAATGCCTCAATTGATAACTCAAGCTGTGCTCAATAAAGTTGTAGTTGATGGGAAGTGGGTAATAAATCCTTCGTTTCGCGTGATTACTGTTCCGAGCCAATGGTCGGATATTGCCTTTTCTTTATTGGAAGCAGAATTTGACGAAGAAGTCTTAGACCCCAAAGAACGCTTAGAAACCTGGCTTTTGGAAACTAAAAACGGCACTCATGATTTTCCCTTTCTGTGGGTAGTGGGCTATATAGAATACCAGGGAGAGGAGTATTTACTCGGCACCCTTGATGGCAATTTGATGCCTCTTGTAGATTGGGCGCTTCATGACGAGTTATTTCATGCTCCCTTAATGGATGACGGCTCCTGCATTTTTACCATCGGGCGTCAGGTGACTGCAACTGTTGTGCGGCAGGAAAAAGTTCGAGGTGTCGGAACAGGTTTATTCCATTTCGGGGTTGATGCTGCACACCGGCAAGCGCAAGCACAAGGGCGGCATATTTCTTACTTTGTTCTGGAATCGGAAGAGAGATCGAAGGTTTTCTGGCAAAAACTGGGTTTCTTATGGCCTGAGGGCACTGTTTACTGGCAGCCGCCTTTAGAATTCGATGAAGCCACCGGCAAGCCATTGCGACCGGCAGTAAAAGAAACACTTATGTTCCGGCCTGCTAAGATAAATGGCTCTTCTCCACCCACCATTACTCCGGCTCTGCTTCGCGATACAATAGCCACAATCTATACCTACTGGTCGATGCATCCGTTTCGAGAGATGATCAGCCAAAAGCAAGAAAAACTGCATGATGCCTTGCGTGTAGCAGAAAAATCCGTAATGAGAGATTTGTTAAATGAATGTGAAAGTCATTTGCCCGCCACCGAGGGAATTAGACTTATCTCCCCAACGGAATAATTGAGTAATGGTTTAGAAGCGCAGGCTATTTTCGCTGATTTCGCTGATAAGCAGCAAGAATCTTCATGTAACGTCGCTGCATATCTTTCTTGTGAGTAGAGTAGGTATAAATAGCATAATCATCTGGCGAAATTCCTTGCCTTTGAAACCCCAATTTCTGCAGCAGAGATTTACCTTGTATTGAATACGCCAGGGCAGCAAGATGAACAAGATCAGCTAATGGCGCATCGCGGAACCACAATGAAAGAGCCTGGTGCAGTAAGATTCCGGCGGTTCGCGTGCCTCGATACTGCGGAAGCAGGATGATGTCGGCCACATACCACCAGGCCAAAGTTTGGTCTGTTCCTGGTATCGAAAGATAATGCGCCTCAATATCCTCTTCTCTGAGTTTTCCCGTTACTAATGCTTCATAGGCAATTTGAGTCAATGGCCACAATCCTAGAGCGCCGATGATTTGTTCCTCGTGTTCCAGGCACAAAATGCCAGAGGCATAACGTGCATGCCACTGACAGACCCTCGCATAACCAGCAA
>DASWNL010000633.1:0-15547 GCA_036399215.1 Abditibacteriaceae bacterium | reverse complement strand
ATTAATTTACGATGCTTTCGAACACCAAAAAGAATTGGCTGGAGAGAAATTGATGTTGTTTAACCAATCGCCAACCGGCAGCTTTGGCTTCGGCGATAACGACGACATCGGCGATTTCATGGCCTTGTGGCGCGGTTGGCGTGCCCTTGCGTGACGCATCAAAATCTATAATCGCCAAATGGGCGCCGGACTTGGCATAGCGTTTCAGGGTTTTCAGAAACGCTACAGGATTTTCCACTTCGTGATACGTTGTCAGCAAAACGAAGCAATTGACCTTTTTAATCAGCTTTGGGTCATGTGTTGTGCCTCTTATTACGCGCACATTTTTCAGGCGTTTGGCATGACGATGCAAGGCCGGAAAATATTCCGGTTGAATTTCTTCGGCCAAGACTAAGCCTTGTGGGCCAACGGCGCGGCTGAGGTGTGGTAACAAGTAGCCGGAACCGGCGCCAATGTCGGCCACCACGTCCCCCTGTTGCAATCGTAAAGCGCGCACGATTTGTTCTGGTTTTTGCCAGGTGTCTCGCTTTGGGTCATCCAAAAGTTTGGGTGCCAGTTGAGGATTAAAGAGCGGCGAGGCCGTGCGGGGCACAGCATAAGCCTCGCGCCCGGTGCGCGCATCACGATAGTGCGCGGGTTTCGGCCTGGATGCTTGTGGTTTTGGCTGCTGTTGCAATTGCTGCGGACGGCAACCACCTGTTATCAACCAGAACAAGCCGATAATGATGCCTTGCCAAACAGGTTTCTGCTTGACAGCGCCGCTTTGCGCGCCTAAGATTGTCTCAATTCTCACGATTCAAAATTCATAACCCAACTGGAGTCCAAATCGCATGGCGCGCGTAGAACTGCGTAACCTCACGAAAGTATTTACCGATCCGCAAAGCAAAAAAGAAGTGCGGGCGGTGGATAATCTCAACCTCACCATTGAAGATGGCGAATTCTTAGTTTTAGTCGGCCCTTCGGGTTGTGGGAAATCAACCACAATGCGCATGGTGGCCGGCCTTGAGGAGTCGACTTCCGGCGAAATTCGCATTGGCGACCGCCTGGTTAACGATGTGCCGCCGCGCGACCGCAACATCGCGATGGTGTTCCAGAACTATGCGCTCTATCCGCACATGAGCGTTTACGACAACATGGCTTTTGGCCTGCGCCTGCGCCAGTTGCCGGGCTTTTTGTGGCAGCTTTCGCACGGTGCCGAAGCCAAGAAGATCAAGGCCGATATTGACCGTAATATTCAAGAAACCGCTGACCTCTTAGACATCAAGCATCTACTGGATCGCAAGCCTAAAGCGTTATCCGGCGGCCAGCGCCAGCGCGTGGCTTTAGGCCGCGCGATTGTGCGCCACCCCGAAGTGTTCTTAATGGATGAGCCGTTGTCCAACCTTGATGCCAAATTGCGCGTGCAAACAAGGGCTGAACTGATTAAGCTGCATCGCCGTTTGGGTGTCACCACGATTTACGTAACGCACGACCAGGTGGAAGCGATGACAATGGGCCAGCGCATTGTTGTGATGAAAGACGGCTTCATGCAACAGTGCGACACGCCTTTAGAGTTGTATCATCATCCCGCCAATATGTTCGTGGCCGGATTCCTCGGCACTCCTTCGATGAACTTCATTCCCGCACAAGTGGTAAAAAACGGCGCTATGCCAAAAGTAGATACCGGCGCTTTTGAAGTGCATCTGCCCGAAACGCGCGCCAAAGGTTTGCAAGATTACATTGGTAAAACCGTGATATTAGGCGTGCGCCCCGAAGATATTCACGATAAAAACCTCGCGCCTACCAGCGTGACAAGTTCGGCAGGCGGCAATAACGCGGCACGTGTAAAAGTAGATGTTGTTGAACCAATGGGCGCCAATTCGATTCTGTATCTGACCGCCGGCCAACACACTCTTTTAGCTGATGTAGACGCCGAAAGCTCCGCCAGTGAAGGCAATAATCTCGATGTCGTTTTCGATGCGGAAAAAGCCCACGTCTTTGACCAAGAAACCGAACAGGCAATTGTTTAAAATGGTTTGTGTGAACTGCTATGCAGTCTCTATTTGCCAGGCGGGGCAAGACGACTCGTGAAATTGGCGGCGTGGCTGGCTTAATCATTTTGCTGGCCTTGCCCCTCTTTTTTGCCGCCCAAGCCAGGCGAATTGTAAGTCATTATGTGCCGGCGTATCAGCGTAAGCTCAATGGTGACCTGAACTACGCTGCTCATAAAGGCAATGTCGAACAGATTCAGAGTTTATTAGATAGCGGCGCCAACATCGAAAGCCGAGAGCGGGGACGCGGGCCTGCGGTTAATTTCACGCCATTGTATTGGGCTGTTACTCAGAAAAAGACAGAGAACGCTCTTTTCCTTCTGCAAAAGGGTGCTGACCCTAACTCAAAAAACGATGATTTTACACCGTTTACACGTGCTGTTGAGCAGGGTGATTTGCGCGTTGTGCGGGCGATGCTCGCCAAGGGTGCTCATCCGAACGCAGTAGCTCCCTATTTATTCACTCAGGTGCCCACTCCTGTATTGTTGGCAGCCGCCCAAAGGAACAACATTGCTGTTTTGAAATTGCTGCTGGATTATGGAGCAAATCCTAATGTGCAGGATGAACAAGGCCATACGCCGATTGCTGAAGTGATTAGTCAAAATCAAAGACGTGCTGCTTTGGCGTTGCTTGAGAAAGGGGCAGTGCCACAAGGCAAGGCTTCAGTAACTGGCTCAATCTGGCTTTGGTTGATGTCGGCGCATCGGAAAAACAGCCTTGACAAGTCAAGTCCTGATTGTCCCCCAAATTGCCTTCATGTTGAAGTGGCCCGTGCCTTGATCCAACGTGGCGCTTCATTGAAAGAAAAGGATGCAGATGGCCGTTCGGTCTTGCATCTGGCTACAATGACCGGCGACCCGGTAATGGCAAAATTGCTTTTAGAAAAAGGCGCGCAGGTTGATGCTGTGGATAAGCACGGCTACACGCCGCTTATGTTAGCCAACAGTCAGGTGGCTCCGGTTATTTTGCAACATCATCCTAACTTGCGCCTCAAAAATGAACGTGGTGAAACGGCGTTAGACATAGCATTGAGCAGCGATGACCTTGCTCTGCGGCGCGTCATGTCAAAGGCTTATGGCGCTAAAGCCAACTAATTTCCATGTTCTCTTTCCCTTTTGGCCGCGCGGCGTTTTGGATAATGACTTTAGCCCTTGCTGCGGGTGCGATTAAGGCCACATGGGGCGCCAGGCAATATCTATCATCAAGCGGTGAAAATTCCACGAAAACCATCACTTTTTGGGTGTTCGCACCCGAACATGTGGATGCTTATAAAAGCGCCTTTCCTGCATTTGAGAAAAAACATCCAGGCATTAAGATTGACTTGCAGCAGGTGACATGGAACGTAGTCACACAGCGCTTGCAAGCCGCTGTATGGAGTGGGGTGGCGCTGCCGGATGTGGTGGAGATTCCCATTGATTCTGCCGGAGCCTATTTTCGCGGGCCGGTCGAAGATGTTGGTTTTGTTGACCTGACCGAGCGCATTGAAAAAGCCGGATTGCTCAACGAAATGGTAACTACGCGCTTTGCACCTTATTCCACGCGAGGCCATATTTTCGGCCTGCCCCACGATGTGCATCCCATGATGCTGGCCTATAACGCCGAGGTCTTCAAAAAAGAAGGCGTGGACGCTGAAAAAATCGAAACGTGGGACGATTTCATTGCTGTCGGACAGCGTTTAACCAAACCGGGTGAGCGCTATATGCTGGAACTGGAGGAAGGCCGCACAGCGCACTTTGACCCTTGTTTATTGCAGCGAGGCGGCGGGCATTTCGATGCGCAGGGCAAAGTGATCTTCGATAATGAAATCGGCGTGCAAACCATGTTGTGGTTTGTGCCGCTTGTGGCCGGGGAAAAGCGCATTGCCAGCAGCCTGGCCGGTGGACAGGTTCTCAGCGGCGCATTGAAAGACGGCTACTTGCTCTCTGTGATGTGCCCCGATTGGCGCACCAAGACCATCGAAAAATTCTTTGAAGGCAAAGATAAAAAGCCGGTGCCGGAGATGATGGGCAAATTCAAGTTAATGCCGCTGCCTGCCGTGACGCGCGGCGCGCGGCGCACCAGCACCTGGGGCGGCACCATGCTCGGTATTACCAAGCAAAGCCCTTATCAAGATTTAGCGTGGGAATTGGCCTTGCACCTTTACCTGAATAAAGCCGATTTAGGCCAGCGCTTTCGGGAAACGAATATTTTGCCAGCGTTGCGCACCGCCTGGAAAGAGCCGGCCTTCAATGAGCCGCGAGCCTTCTGGGGTGGGCAGCGTCTGGGAAAAATGTTCGCCGACCTGGCGCCGTCACTGCCCGAAGTCCATACCAGCCCGTTTATTACCCAATCAAGAGCGAAACTTGGTGAAGCGTTGGTGGATTGCGTTTCAAAATATCGCACTGAGGGCGATAAAGATTTCGAGCCGTATGTGCGCACCCGCTTAAAACGCAGCGCCGATGAACTGCGGGCTTTGATTGCACGAAATCCGTTTTAGATATTAGTCACAGATGAATAATTGGCATCGCTTGCAGCAAAAATACGCGCCTTATTTTTTCGTGGCGCCGTTTTTGGTTTTGTTTGCCTTTTTTCAGGCCTGGCCGATTGCCAAAAGCTTGATTTTAGCCTTTTATTCAACGACCGGGCCGGAAAATGCCATCTTTGTTGGCCCCAAGAACTTCACGTTTTTGTTGCGCGATTCCGATTTTTGGGTGGCGGTTAAAAACACCGTCACCTTTGCCCTCTGGTCTTTACTCTTGCAGTTGCCGATTGCTTTATCTCTGGCAGTTCTACTCTCGCAACCGTGGATTAAAGGCCGCAATTGGCTGCGCCTGGCGTTCTTCTCACCGCAGTTAGTGGGCAGCGTTTTTGTGGGCGTCTTGTTTTCAGCTTTGCTGGTGCCCAAAGACGGCATGATTATCAATGTTTTAAATGCGATTTCGCCGGCAAGTTTCCCACTCGACACCAAATTTCTCGGCGATCAGCGTCTTGTGATGCCGACGCTGGTTTTAACTGGTGTCTGGTTGTATTCGGGCTATCACATGATCTATTATTTAGCGGCTTTGCAAGCCGTAGATAAAGACCTTTATGAAGCCGCGCAGATGGATGGCGCGGCGGGATGGCAACAGTTTCGCGCCGTAACTTTGCCGGGTATCAAACCCGTTGTCATTTTTACATTGCTCACCAGCACCATTGGTTCGTTTCAACTGTTTGAATTGCCTTATATCTTGCTCAATCAGTCGTCGGGGCCAAATAACTCCGGCCTTACGGTTGTGATGTATCTGTATCGCGTCGGTTTTGTGACCGGCGATTTGGGTTACGCCTCAACCGTTGGTTGGACGTTAGCCTTTATGGTTTTGCTGGTTAGCCTTACGCAACTACGCTTGACCGGCGCCATGAAAGGCAGTGAGGCATGAAGCTTTCTGCATCAAGACTTTTGGGCCGGGGCGCGGCATTGGCCTTGTTGGTTTTGCTGGCGCTTTTCGTCATGACGCCTTTGTTTTGGCTGGTGGCGGCTTCGACTAAAACGCCCGCTGATTTATTTACCTACTACTTTTTTTCTCCTAATCCATCAATAGAAAACTTTTTGGCATTGTTCACAATGCCGAATTTTCCGTTTGCGTTATTTTTATTAAACAGCGCCTTTGTGACGGGCACGATTGTGATTTTGCAGTTGTTCTTTTCGTCCTTAGCCGGACACGCCTTGGCGAAGTTTGAGTTCAAAGGCAAAAGTCTGATTACGCTGCTGATGCTGATGACCTTGATGATTCCCAATCAAGTCTTGATGGCGCCGCTTTATGAGCAGATTTACCGCTTAGGTCTGATGGATACCCAATGGGGCCTGATTATTCCGGGCGCGGTCAGCGTCTTCGGGATTTTCTTGTTTCGCCAGGCGATTTTGCAGGTGCCGAATGAAATGCTCGATGCGGCGCGCATAGACGGCGCCGATGAATTTCGCATCTACTGGGACGTAGTGATGCCGGTTGTGCGACCTATGGTCGGCGCCTTTTGTTTAATCGCTTTTATGGGCGCCTGGAACAGCTTTTTGTGGCCGCAGATTATTCTGCATTCGACCGGCAATTTTACTTTGCCAATTGGTTTGAATAATTTAATCAACCCGCAAACCCAGCAATACGGCCCCCTAATGGCGGGCACCTTGCTTTCGGTTTTGCCTGTGATTGTTTTGTTTCTGATGCTGCAAAAAGAGTTCATCGCCGGCCTCACCTCCGGCGCGGTTAAAGGGTAGTTATGAATAAATGGATTTTAAGTGGCCTTGCCATGATTTTAATGCTCGCAGCAGATGGCGCTTCAGCGCAGAATAACTTTCAGTTGCGGCCTGCGAAGTTGTGGCAGACGCGCGGTGGCATCGGCAATGTCGTAGCGAAATTGACCGCCGGGAAAGACGTGAAAATCGCCTATTTCGGCGGCAGCATTACGGCGGCGCCCGGCTGGCGGCCTAAAACGCTTGATTGGTTCAAGAAAAACTGGCCAAACGCTAAAATCAGCGAAATTAACGCGGCGATTGGCGGCACAGGCAGCGATTTAGGCGTCTATCGCAACGCGCAGGATGTGTTACAACACAAGCCCGATTTGGTCTTTGTGGAATTTGCTGTCAACGACAGCGGCGCCTCGCCGGAAAACATCTGGCGTGGCATGGAAGGCATCGTGCGCCAAACCTGGAAGGCCAATCCCGAAACCGATATTGTTTTCGTTTACACCTTTCAACGCGGACAGGAAAATGACCTGAAAAACGGTAACTTCCCGCGCTCTTCATCAGCGATGGAAGTGTTAGCCGATTACTATGATATTCCCTCCATTAGCGTCGCCTACGAAGTCAACAAACTACTGCAAGAAGGCAAGTTGTGGATTGTGCCGGAAAAAGACGAAGTCGGTAAAGATAAGCCTACGCCTGAAGGCGTTTTGCTGTTTTCCACTGATGGCGTGCATCCCTTGGATGCGGCGCACAACTTATACGCCGCGATTGTCGCTCAAGCAATGAATGATTTCGTTGAGGATTCCAAACCTGGCACACACCAACTCAAAGCCCCACTGCAAGCCGACAACTGGGAAAACGCCAAAATCGTTCCGCTTCGACAATCCATGCTTTCCGCCGGTTGGAAAAAGTTGGATGCCAATTCGCCGTTCAAGGGCTTTTACAATCGTATGCCGGAAATCTGGGAAGCGACCCAACCCGGTGAGAAGATTACCTTTCGTTTCAAAGGCACCGCCGCCAAACTTTATGACCTGATGGGGCCTGATGGCGCTAAAGTAAAAATTACACTCGACGGTAAAACTTCAATCAGCCAGCGCTTCGATAAGTATTCCAGTTATCACCGCTTGGCAACGCTCTGGATTGGCGAAGGTCTGCCGGATGTTGAACACACTGTTGAAGTAGAAATTCTGCCGGAGCAACCCGACCGCTCCAGCGTAACTGATGTAGAGAAAGACAAACCCAACTTCGACCCGAAAAAATACGATGGCACAGCTTTGCGAGTCGGCGGCATTTTAATCATCGGCGAAATTCTGCCGTAGTTTTGAACTATGTCATTCTGAGCGCCTGCCCAGAGGGCGCTCAGAATGACGAGCCTACGCCTTAAGAATTGCTCTCCAATACTTTTGATATCTGCGCTTCCCATGTTCCGGCGATGCGCTCGCCATACTCTTGTTCTCCTCCACTGGCATCCGCGCCACTTAAGACAGGGCGATTGCCGACAGGAAAGCCGCCAACGGCGTTTTGACTAACATCGGCATTGATGAAGTGCAAGGCCACACCGGCGCGTTCGTTTTCGGTTGTGTTAGCGCCGGTTGAGTGGGCTGTTCCGTAAGCGAAAAAGAGAGCGCCGCCAGCGGGCAATTCAATGAAACGGGCGCGGCTTTCATCGGGAAAGCAGCGAATGTGATGGTCACTGTCCGGGTCGCGCGAATGTTCGTAATTTTCCTTGAAACTGCCGGGGATAATGCGCATAGTGCCGTTGGCGATGTTGGCATCGTGAACGGCAGTCCACAATGCGGTGCCGCGCAATGGATCGGCAATTTTGAAATAGGCGTTGTCCTGATGCCAGTTGGTGCCAGCGCCGTGTTTTCCCGGTTTTAGAAATACCTGGTCGAGATGCAAAAGCACCGGGTCGCCGATGAGTTGACTGACAGCTTCAATCACTTTAGGAGCAAAGGGCATGGCGCGGAAAAAATCGCTGTGCGGCGCCATCGGGCAAAGCTGCAAGTTGAACTTGCTTTGCGAATGCGTCTGCCCATCGCCATCGGTTGCCACATTGCGTAACTTGCCGTCCTGCTTTAAGCGCTCCAATTCCATCTGCATGGCGCGCACTTCGTCAGCATCCCAAAAATTCGGAATTGCGAGCCAGCCTTCGCTGCGGAATTGTTCGATTTGTTCGTTGGAGAATTGCATGGTTTCGTTTTGCTATGGAAGGTCAGGCGAGGTCTTTAGGTTTCCAGCCGGGGCGTGCTTCCACGTTGATCAGCTTTGCGGCTTCAGGGTTGTCCACAATCTCTAACTTCTCGACATTCCACTTGAGGCCCTGGCCGGTGCGAATCGCCAGTGTGCCGAGTAAGATCGTTTCGGTCAGTGGGGCCGAATAGCTAAAGTCGGAGCAGGACTTCTTGCCGTTTTTAATGGCGTCCACCCAGTCGCGGTGAATGCCGTTGGTGCGCGGCAGCGTTTTTGGAACGCGCTTGTCAGGGTTGGCGCGGTATTCTTCCCATTTGGCTTTGGGATAGAGTTGTGGACTGTCGGGACGCATTCCAGAGTGGAAGATGCCGCCGTTTTCGCCCACCATGATAAAGCCGCCTTCACCGGGCAGGCCTCCTAAATCGTAGCCTGCCGGGGCTTCTGGACGGCTGGGGCCTTCATACCATTTCACTTGCACTTGTGGTTGGTTACCTCGCGCCGGAAAGTTATAGGTAACGATAGAGCCGTTCGGCGTGTGAATCGGATTGGCGGCTTCCTTCATTTCCACTTCTACACTCGTTGGCGCGCCAAGGTCGAGCGCCCAGTAAGCCGTATCAATAGTGTGGCAACCAATGTCGCCTAAACCGCCACATCCAAAGTCCCACCACGGACGCCACGTTGTGGGATGCAGCGCCGGGTTGAAGCCCACTTTTTTCTCAACCGGCCCCAGCCACAAGTCCCAGTCCATGCCCTGCGGAGGCTCTTGTGCCGGGGGAAATTCAGTCTTCACATTGCCGTTGAATCCCCAACCCGATTTTGGACGATCCGTCCAGGTAATGACTTCCCTGACCTGACCAATGAGTCCGGCCTGATACCATTCTTTGATTAAACGGGCGCCTTCGAAGGCATGACCCTGATTGCCCATTTGGGTAATCAGGTTTTTTTGCGCGGCAAGCTGTTGCAAAGTGCGTGCTTCCCAGATGGTGTGCGTAAGCGGCTTTTCGACAAAAACATGCTTACCCATACTCATCGCCATGTAGGCGATGGCGAAATGTGTATGATCCGGCGTGCCGACTCCTACAGCATCTATTTGGTCGCCCATTTCTCTCAGCATCTTGCGAAAGTCAAGGTAGAACTTCGCGTTGGGAAACTCTTTCTGAGCGCGCGGCCATGTATTAGGGTCACAATCGGCCAGTGCGACGACATTATTGCCGCCGGCACAGCTATTTAAATCGCCCCAGCCCATGTTGCCAAAGCCGACCCAGGCCAGATTCAGCTTTTCATTAGCGCCTTTTACCGATTTAGGCAGGATGAGGGGCACCGCAAGTGAAGCACCAAGAGCAGCCGCAGACTGCTTGAGGAACGTGCGCCGTGAGGCGTTATGAGATTTTGTAGGTTGCATGATGTTTGTTTAAGGCTTTTTACACCGCCACGCGGCGGCCTTTGCCAATTGGCTGCGCGTTTTTGATTTGCTCTGTTATCCAAAGTTTCGCATTTTTTATGGCTTCAAGCGGATGGACATTGTGGGCACGCTGCGCCGCAATTGCCGAGGCTAACAGGCAACCCGTGCCACGCACTTCGATACCTTCTATGCGCGGCGCGCTTAATAAATGAGTTCTTTCGCCGTCAAAGAAGTAATCAAAGACCTCTTTGGGGTTATGGGGCGCGTGGCCGCCTTTTATAACAATGCCTTGTGGTCTGAAGCGATCTTTTAATGCTTTTGCGGCCTGTGGCGCGTCGTCAATAATGAGGTTTAATAAACGACTGGTTTCAATCCAGTTTGGGGTGAGAACCTCAGCCATTGGCATCAATAATTCGCAGAGAGCGCCGATAGTTTTATCGTCTGAAAATGCCGCCCCCGACGACGGTGCGAAAACCGGATCAACGATAACCGGCACATTTAATTGCTCAAGGCGCGCTGCGATGATTTCGACGGCCTCGGCGTTGGGAATGAGGCCGGTTTTAACCGCTTGCGGTGTGATGTCTTGCAACAAATGATCGAGTTGTGCGGCGAGTAGAGAAGGGGAAACGGCTTCCCATTCTAAAACGCCCTGCGTATTTTGTGCGACAACGGCAGTGATAACCGGCAAAGCATGCGCGCCAAAAGCGACGCAGGCACGCGCATCGGCAGTTAAACCGGCGCCGCCCGATGGATCGGTGCCGCCAATAGTTAAAACGCAGGGGAAGGCCATGCTCTGAGTTTAGCGGCGCTTGCAGGGCATAAGGCTTGCAAAAATCCAGGCAACTCGAAATAAAAATTGGAGGAAATGATGGCTCATTCTTACACAGCGACAGGAACCGGCGCGCTTTCGCAAACTGATAGTTCCGCACGACGTAAGGTGTTGGTGACCGGTGCGGCAGGACGCATTGGCTCGTATTTCGCCGAGCATTCGTATCAAAAATACGATTTGCGCTTGATGGTGCGCGGCGATGAAGAAGAGATTGACAAATTGAAAGCCTGGGGCGAAGTCGTCGAAGCCGATTTATCGGAACTGGAAAAGTTGAAAGAGCTTTGCGAAGGTGTAGACACGGTTGTTCACATGGCGGGCGACCCCAATCCTTCGGCTACCTGGCAGGAGTTATTGGATGCAAACATTATCGGCGTTTACAACATCTTCGTGGCCGCTAAAGCCGCCGGTTGCAAGCGTGTGATTCACGCTTCTTCGATTCATGCCGTATCGGGCTATCCGCCGGATGTGCAGGTGAAAACGTCCGAACCAGTGAATCCCGGCGATTTATACGGCGTTTCCAAATGCTTTGGCGAAGCATTGGGGCGTTATATGGCCGAAAAAGAAGCCTTGTCGGTAATTGCCCTGCGCATTGGCGCTTTTCAACCACTGGAAGCGGCGCGCGATGAAAAGGGCATTGGGATGTTGGATGCTTTTGTCTCGCAGCGCGATTTGAATCAATTAATTGAGCGCTGCATTGATGTGGAAAATTTGCAGTTCGCGATTTTCCATGGTCTCAGCAATAATCGCTTCAAGCGCCTGGATATTTCCGATGCGCGCGAATTGGTTGGCTATGCACCAGTTGATGATGCGACACAATTAAATCCACAACTGGCGGCGTTGAATTTGGACGAAAAACTCTCGTCACACAGTGCCATTGTAGATGGGCAGAAATCAGGCTTGCGTGAAGAATTGAACGAGTTGTAGAACCCAGAGGGCACCCGGCGCTCCTACAATGATGGTTTTGTGCCGCTTATTTCCGCATTTCATTTAAACTGCGAGCAATGCCCCAAATGCACCGGTCTCTGCTTTCTTCGCTCCGCAGCCCTGATGGGCCGTTGGGAGTTTTTGTTCAATATCCGGTTCTGCTGCGCCTGGCAGTGGTATCGGTTTGCGCAGAAATCGCCTGGGCCACGCTGATTATTGTTCTGCAATATCACTTCAAAGACGACGTTTTACGAAATCAGGCGCAGCAATTGATTGTGGCGCGTGTGGCGACGGTCACTTTCGCTTTTGTGGCGTGCGAAACGATTCTCAAATATCCGATGGGCGCTTTGAGTGACCGTTTTGGGCCACGCCCGATGATCTTCTTTGCGCTGATTTTAGCGACGATTTCCCCTCTGCTGATGACGCAGGCCAGCGAGTGGTGGCATTTTGTGCCGTTGCGCGCTTTAGACGGCATCGCGGCAGCAGCGTTGTGGCCTGCTATGAGCAGCCTGATGGCGCGCAGCGTGCCGCGCCAGGCCAAAAGCGCGGCCATGAGCGTCTTTAACGGCGCTTATTGTGCGGGATTGGCTGTCGGGCCGATGGCCGGCTTGTTTTTAGGCCATCACTTTGGCAATAAAGCTGTTTTCCCGCTATGTGCCCTGGTGCTGGTGTTGGGCCTTATCATCGCTGCTACGGTTTTGACCGGTGGAGTAGGCAATCGCGCCGAATTTAAGCCTGATGGCGGCATTGATCTGCTCCGCAAGCCGCAGCTTCTGAAGATGATGGCGCTTTATGCCCTATCGCAGTGCGCCGTCGGCATGATGGCGAATGTGTTCGTGATATTCATGGACAATCAGTTCAATATTCACGAAGGTGATTTGCCAAAGCTCATCGTCGGGCCAGCCTTGTTTATTGGCGCCATCGCGCTACCGATTGGGCATATGGCCGATAAAATCGGGCGGGCACGCGCGGTTTGGATTTCCTATGTGTTGGCTGTTGCCGGAATGCTGATTGTGGCTTCTTCCAGTTTGTTTGAGCCAACGAAAACCTGGTTGTCGTTGCCGCTTTTCATCTTTGGCACCGGCTTGTTTTTGCTGATTGCTTCTTATATCTTAGGCACGCCGGCCTGGTTGGGCTTAGCATCGCTACAAGTGGATGAGGCGCATCAGGCCAAAGCCATGTCGCTGATGCAAACCTCGCAAGGCTTAGGTCTGGTTTTAGGTTCGGGTTTAGTGATGACTTCCAGCGCGCTCTTAGTGCGTTCGGAAAACGCGTATCTGGCCCTAGATCGCAGATTGCCGGGGCTGCATTTATCTGAGCGCGGAGCACACTTTATCGAAATGGATGCCATGCCGATTGAGTTCTGGTTGTGGGCTGCCGCCTTTGTTTTCTTGTTGTGCCTCATCGGCTGCTTGTTATGGGTGCGCGAACCAGAACATGATTACGAAGAAGTGCTTTCTCAGCAACCTCCTACCCTCAGCGAAGTCTAAAGCGCCGTTTTAGTTTGAAGACTCCTGATAATCATGATGCACCAATTTCGGAAAACCATCGCGCTTTTTGGCGCTGCGACTTTGTTTTGCTCGCTCCCTTCGTCCACTTTTGCAGACACGCCTCAAGCCATTGGCTTTGAAGGCGCTTTGCCGGATTTTAATAACGTCGAAGTTCAGAACACTAACGTTTACGATTACACGTTCACGAGTGCTCCGACGGACTGGCGAGTGCAAAGTGGGGTGTGGGAGATGACCAATCGCTGGAGCTGTTCGCCTGGTTGGAGTTGGTTTGGTGGGCGTAGTGAAGAAGTCGCTTCCATCTGGAATAAACGAAAATTCTCCGGTGATGTGAGCATTCAATTTTACTTTGCCTTCAAAATGGGCATGGACGGCAAAAACGCAGCCTGGGCCGAAAGACCTTCGGATGCGGCCATCACTTTTAGCGGTGACGGACAAAATCTGGGCAGCGGCTATTCGCTTATCATTGGTGCCGACAGTAATACACGCTCAGTTTTGCTGAAACAGGGCAAAGTTGTCGCTGAGTCGAACCAACCGGAAGCGATTCTGCCCTCGTTCGTAGATGGCAGGGTGCATACCAATGTAATCCACCGCGCCTGGTGGTATGCCAAGATCAATAAAATCGGCAATCGTGTAGAATGCTGGCTCGATAACAAACTGCTGTTTTCCTATGAGGACCCAAAACCCCTGGATACAGGTCAAATTGCCCTGTGGACTTATAACAACGGCTTGATGCTCTCGCGTGTGCAGGTTTTCTACGAAAACGAAATTAAGCCCTCTTACAAAAGTCGCTCTTTGGTAGCGAATGGGACGGCCTTGCCAGAACCGGCACCTACGAAAATCGCTTCTCGGTAACTCACGTAATAGAAAGCCAATTTGAATATGAAATCTGATATTTGGTGTCGCAGCCGTTTTTTGGCCGCTCTTGTTTTAGGTTGTTCAGGACTGCTATCCACAGCCCACGCCGATGCGCCACACGCTATTGGCTTCCAGGGTGCCGCCCTGCCGCTTACTGATGTCGAAGTCAGCAATGGCAACGTTTACGATTACACCTTTACTACGGCCCCTGCCGATTGGCGTGTGCAAAGCGGCGTATGGGAAATGACCAATCGTTGGGATTGTTCGCCCGGTTGGAGTTGGTTTGGCGGGCGTAGCGAGGAAATTGCTGCTGTCTGGCACAAGCGCAAGTTTTCCGGCGATTTTTCCGTCCAATTCTACTTCGCTTTTAAGATGGACTTCATTAAGGAAGCCAAAGCGACGTGGCACTATCATCCGCAGAATGTGGCCATTTCGTTTTGCGGCGATGGCAAGAATTTGGGTAGCGGCTATACGTTCATGATGGGTGCTGATAATAATCAGCGCAGCCAGTTGCTCAAGAGTGGAAAAGTTGTGGCCGAATCGCAAAAGCCAGAAGCCTTACTCTTTTCGATGGCCGATGGCTATCCTGCACCCGAACTACTACATCGTCGTTGGTGGTATGCCAAAGTCAACCGCATTGGTAATCGCATCGAGTGCTGGCTCGATAGCAAATTGCTCTTCACTTACGATGATCCCAAACCCATTGATGCCGGACAGATTGCCCTGTGGACATTTAACAACGGTATTATGCTTTCGCGGGTGCAAGTCTTTTATGAGAACGAAGTCAAGCCCGCCTATAAAAGCCGGTCTTTGGTAACATCTCCCAAAAATCCTCCTGCCAAGCCCACCAAAGTCGCGAAGCGCTAACCTTTAACTCTTTTTGACAACCAAATAGTCATTTCAAACGAGGAGTGAGGCCATGAAACCATTGGTTTGCCTGCTTTTGGTGCTTTGTCTTTTATTCACTGATAAGCAGCGGACGGGTGCTGATGAATTATCCCCCGATGAACCCCTCCTTGGGCTACCATTGATTGGCCTGCAAGGTAATGTGCCCAGCCTGAGAACTGTTCAGGTGAAAAGCGATCACGTTTACGATTACACCTTCAGCAAAGCACCATCCGATTGGCGCGTGCAAAGCGGAAAATGGAACATGACGAACCGTTGGACTTGTGCTCCGGGTTGGAGTTGGTTTGGCGGCCACAGCGAAGAAATCGCTTCCATCTGGAACAAACGGAAATTCTCCGGTGACTTTGTGCTGCACGTTTACTTTGCTTTTAAAGAAGGCATGGTAAGAGAAACACCCACTTGGCGGGAGAAAAATGCGGATGTTGGGCTGTCCTTTTGTGGTGATGGAAACAATTTAGGCAGTGGTTATTCTCTTGTTTTGGGGGCAGATAACAATCGGCATAGCATTCTGTTAAAACAAGGTCAGGCAATCACCGAATCCGCGGCGCCGGAAGCTCTGTTCCCCTCAATGGCCGATGGTATGCCTTACCCACGAGCTACTGTGGTTTCAGGTAATAGCAGGGGCTTTGGTTTTGCCGGCGCATACGGCCAAACGCGATGGTGGCACGCAAAAATCAATAAAATTGGTAACCGCGTTGAATGCTG
>DASWNL010000632.1:0-4016 GCA_036399215.1 Abditibacteriaceae bacterium | reverse complement strand
GACGACGAAGCCGAGCCACACTTCGATGTCTCCTTTGGCGTGCAAACCGAAACACGCGGCGGCCTCACCGTTGCCTTTGATTGGAAAGATACTCTCAACTTTTACGCGCTGGAATTGATGCCCGATTCTGCCGCGCTGCGTTCGGTTGTCAATGGTCGCCCACAACGTTTGGCAACCACGAAAATCAACTGGTCGGCTAATCCAAAAGTCACCATCAAGCGCCGTCCGTGGACAATGCAGGTTATTGTGGACAAGCGTGTTGTGTTGACGGCTTATGATGGCAGTTTGAACGAGGGCCGCATCGGCAGCCTGGCCAGCGCGGGTTGGAAATGGACGGAGCCGCGTGTGCAACCGGTGGATGAAGAGATTGTTTACGACGACGATTACACACGTGCCGAGGGGCAGGGCAACGATTGGCAGGACAGCGGCGGCAAGTGGACTCTGACGGCAACTTCGGACAACATTACGCAGAAAAACGTGGCGATGAGTGCCAATCCGTTCTCCTACTTGGCAGAAACGCCAGGCGGTTTAGCCTTAGCCTATATCGAACCGCGCAAGTCTCGCTTTTGGGACAATTACGAGGCGCGCATCTCGGTTCGTCCCGGCGGACGCGGCGCCATTGGCCTTGCCGTTTATGTGCAAGACCCAAAGAACTATTTAGCTTTCACCTGGAACGCGACAGAAGGCCCGCAGGCGCGGCAGTTAATTCGTGTAGAAGACGGCAAAGCGACGGTTGTAGAACGCGCGCCCGGCGCGTTTTTGCCGCGCCAGTGGTATCGCCTATCGGTTCGCACTTCGCCGGGTTTTATTGAAACTTTTATTGATGGCACACCCGTTTTCAAAACGCGCGATGATTCGTTCGGGCAGGGCGGTATTGGCCTTTTGGCGCAGAACATGGCAACGGCCAACTTCGATGATTTGCGTGTGCGCTCTTATGATTACTATCGCCTCGACTTTACCGGCGCTGTGAGCGGTGCCTGGGAAGAAGTCGGCGGCAGTTGGGCGCCGCTGGAAAATCAGAAAGGTGTCTTGGCTTCATCACCGACCAAGGATGATAAAGGCGCAACACGGGTTTATCTTACAGGCCGCAACGATTGGCCCAGTTACGAATTTAGTGTGGCGGCGCGTTCGGGTGAAGCCGGGGCCGCAGGCATTATCGCCGGTTATACGGACAAAGGAAATTACACCGTATTTCGCTGGGCTGGCTCGAAAAGCGTGCTGCCGTATAAAGGTCGCCAGCAGATTCTTACATTCCGTGACGGCAAAGCGCAGGTTGTGCGTGATGAACCGGTGGAACTCCTTGAAAAAGCCGCGCCCGATGGTTTTGTGCCGGTGCGCTTGCGCGTGGTGCCCGGAGCCTTTGCGGTCTATATCGGCGACAAACTTATTGCGCAACGTGCCGATGAAAACATCACGCCGGGGCGACCCGGATTATATTCACAGGGCTTAACCACCACGCAATACCGCGATGCCGTTATGTATTTTCCGCCGCCCGCCGAGCCGCCCAAAGTAGCGCCGAAAATGGCGGAAGACGCCTTAATGGTGGGCTGGGCCTCGCCCGCTGGCGAATGGCCGACAGTTACCGGCGATAGTGGCCAGCGCGAGTTTTGGAATACGGGCGAGTTTTTTGGCGATGCCGCTCTGGAATATCGCTGGCGCAATGCCGCTAACGCCGGCCAGAAATTGGAATTCGCCCTGCGTGCCGAAAAGGGCAAATTTGAGAGCGGCTATCTCTTGCGATTGGAAGGACTGGGCAAAAAAGAGGGCGTGCGCGTCATTTTAAGCCGGGGCGCTCAAACACTTAAGCAAGCCGATTTAAATCCAAAGAGCTTGGCAGAATCCGATGAAGCCGCGCCGGATGAAGCTAACGCTTTGATAGGCGTGCCGCTAAAAGTTCATCTTGAAGGTCATGGCATTCTGCTTTATATCGGTGACAAACCGGTAATGAGTTATGTCGCTGATGAGGGCGAAGCTATGCCGCAAGGCACTTACTTCGCGGCTCGCTCAGCGACTTCCATTGTGCGAACGCGCGATTTGCGCGCGATAAGCACCAACCGCGATGATTATACGTTTACCGAGGCGCCCACCGATTGGTATTCGGTGCAGGGCCAATGGGCCGTCATTTCGCGCTGGCCTTGCTACTCCGACTGGTCGTTTTTCGGGGGCAAAGGCTTGAACCCGGTTTTGTGGAGCAAGCGCAGTTATGGCCTGGATACGGTTGTTGAAATCTATGCCAGTAATCAGATGGATTTGCCTAAAGAGTTGGGTTACTCCAATCCGGGCAACCTTAACATCACTCTGCTCGGCGACGGCAAAAATCCCTCATCCGGCTACTCCTTTGTCGTGGCCGGTTGGCACAACACCACCTCCAAGATTTTAAAAGGCACCCAGACTATTGCCCAGAACGCCACGGAAAACGCGCGCTTTGAAAGGCCAATCAATCAGAACATGAGTTTTCAAAAGCGATGGTTTTACATTCGCGCCGAAGCGCGCCGCGCGCTGCAAAACGGACAAAATGGCGTGTTGCTGCGCTTAACGGTAGATGACAATAAGTTGATGGAGTTTTTCGATGCCGACCCCTTGCCGCAGGCCAAAAACGGCGGCCAGGTTGCCTTTTGGACGGTTGATGGCGCCATGATGATTGCCCGCGCCAAAATCGAAAGCGCCTCGATGGGGCCGCGCACTCTGCCGGTTGGATTAATTGATGCCGCAATGCCGAATGTTGCTGATGCGGCGCCTGTTCCCGGCACACTTTTGCCGCGTGCTGAAATTGTAGATAGCCTACCGGCGGCAACAGTTGAAAGCGCTGAAGGGGCCTGGACAGTTCGCAATCCCACAGCGGGCGGCACTTTTGCCGTGAACCTGATCAAGCCCGGCACCAATCCCGAAGGTTATGCACCGATTTCTGCTTCGCCACAAAGCAAACTCGAATGGGAATGGCAGCCTAACGGCGCGAAAGTGGATTTCTATGTCACTCATGGTGATCAAATGAATCTGTTGCCATTAACCGGCAACGCAGGCACCGATGCGCGCGCCCAATCGCTTGGTGATGTCAAACAAATCGTGACAGTTCAAGACCTTTCGGGTGGCTGGCAAAAAGTCACTGTCAACTTAGGCGCGGCTCTGCAAAAGCAATTTCCTAATGCCTCCGAATGGAAAGTGGACGCCCTCACATTGGGTGCTTTGCATGGAGACGAATATCGACTGCTTGGTTTTAATAGTAACGCTTTAGGTGCCAGTTACAAGATCAAAAATGTGCGCTTAGTGGATTAGTTTTGGCATTGAACGCATGAAAAGCGGGGCTATGGCCTCGCTTTTTTCGTTAAACTTGCCCGCGCGCCGAAAACGCTGAAAGAAAATCATGACCGGAAACGAATTACGCTCTAAATATCTGGAATTCTTTGAATCAAAAGATTCCCTTGTTATACCCAGCGGGTCGCTGATTCCCAGCGACCCGACCACGCTCTTAACCAGCGCCGGGATGCAGCCTCTTGTGCCTTATTTCAAAGGCGAAGAAGCGCCTCCCCAGGCGCGCCTTGCCTCGTGTCAGAAATGTTGCCGTGCTGATGACATCGAGCAGGTTGGCGTCACCTGGCGCCATGCCTCGTTTTTCGAGATGCTCGGCAACTTTTCCTTCGGTGATTATTTCAAGCGCGAAGCGATTGTCTGGGGTTGGGAGTTTCTCACCAAAACTCTGGGCATTGACCCGAATGTTTTGTGGGTCAGCGTTTATCATGATGACCAAGAAGCGCCGGAGATTTGGAAAAAAGATGTTGGGCTTTCCGATGAGCGCATTTATCGCTTCGGTAAGAAGGACAACTGGTGGGGGCCGGTTGGCAAAAGCGGCCCCTGCGGGCCGGATAGCGAAATCTTCTTTGATCGTGGCCCGAAATACGACACCGGCGACCCGGAACTGGATCGTCCCGGCGGCGATGGTGACCGTTACGGCGAAATCTGGAATCTCGTTTTTCAGCAATACAACCAACAAGAAAACGGCGAGCTTTTGCCGCTTCCTG
>DASWNL010000631.1:0-21796 GCA_036399215.1 Abditibacteriaceae bacterium | reverse complement strand
CATCAAGGCAGGCTTTTTCTTTTGTTGTTTCATACGCTTCCAACATGGCTAACCCGACAGCAGGCGTGCCGGGTGGCTGCACCCAGATGGTATCTTTGTCCGGCACGCCTTCGGCTTCGCGCAATTTCAAGTCAGCGCTGTATTGATAAACATAACCGCCATGCGAAGCCGCGTTTTGATGATAAAACACAACCGCGCGCACTAACGCAGTTTTGATTTCATCCGGCGTCTGAGCGTTCGCAGTAAAAGGGATAAGCAGCGTTAGGAAAAGAAGCAGTCGCATGAATGGATAAATCATGAATGCATAGACAAAAAGGCGGCGCTTGTCAGGCGCCGCCTTTTATGTAGTCTTGATTATTCCATCCAACCAACACTTTTGGCCCATTCGAGCATTTCGGCCTGGCGTTTTTGAAAGTCGGGTGGTGTTTCGCCTTTCGTATTGTCTTGCGCTTCGGCAATTTTATGTGCCAATGGCTCCAGACCTACTGAATGGCGATATTCGTCAACGCGCTCCGGCGCTTCAAGTTGCCAGGGGTTGATTTGCCCATTCTCGTCCCAATCGAACTGCGTGCCATAGCGTTGCGCTCGCCGCTCAAAAAAGCAAATGCGGTCATGCAAATAAGCCACATGAGCGGCTTTGATGTCGCCAGATGCGGTGGCCTTTTCTAACAACGGCAAGCAACGCCTTTGCAAATCAGGATTACCAATAGCATGTTGCAAAATCAGCCAGGCCGCTTCGCTACCGTCCTCACCTACCAAAGAAGTGCCGGGCCAGCCATATTGAGTAATTATCTCTTTCAATTGCATCGCATTTCGACTGTGAACTTCCGCCATGCGCGGCGCGTAGCCGTCGAACAGTTCGCCGGTTGCCGCCAGTTCAGCGCGAACTTTCTTATCTTCATTTGCCATATCAATGAGTTGCTCGCGCAGTGAAGTGTTCATGAAGATTCTGAGAATTAGTTTGCACAGCCCAAAGTGAATAGTGTGATTAGGAGCCGAAGACCCGTCATTCCCGCCCCGCGGGAATGACGGGTCTTCTCCTTCGCTTCGTTTCATAAGCGAAGGAGACACTTTGCTAACGATTTCTTAGCGCAGTTTGACTTTGGCGCGCGGCGCGTTGCGTTCGGCATCCAACTCTTGTCTGGTGTTGCCTAAAGCAAGCAACGCATCGCTTGCTTTATCCAGAGTGAAGGTGGTTTGAAAGCCTCGCGTCGTAGTGAGAATAGGCTCTTGACCGTTCAATTCCAGCGCAGCAGAGCGGGCACCTTCAACGGTTATGCTGGCCGGTGCGGCGCCCTGTTTGGCCCTGTTCATCCACAAAAGCAGGGCGCCTTTGGCGGAGCGGCGCAGCAAAACGGGTGATGATGGAAAAGGCCGAGCGACATCATCCTTAGCGCGTTGTTGCACCAGGCGAGGCGCCACGTAATCGGTGATGCCGGTTAAATACTTTTGCCAGGGCGCGTCAACTTCTTTCGCCTGGCTTGCCGGAGCAACGACAGTCGGTAGAGCGCCACCTGTAACTACTTTTGGCGGTTCGCCGCTCATTAAACGATGCGGCAGCCAGATGACTTCGCCTTTGCCTATCACATTGATAATCACGCCGGGTGAGCCGTCTTCCAAAGTTGCCACAGTGCGCGGGCCGACTTGCGTGAGAACACCTTTTTCCGTTTTGGCCTGTGCCGACAGCAAAGGCGGCTTCAAGGTAATGGCGAAGTTTTGTTCGATATTTAAGCGTGTGCCGCGTCCTGTCCCGAAAACCCACGGATCATCCAAAATTAAAGCGGTGCGTTTGGGAGGCATCGCTGTGACATCAGCACCCACTAAAGTCGCCATGCGCCAGGGCACGGCTTTCCCGGTTTCGTCCAAAGTCGGTGTGCCTTCGATGTAAACGCGCGCGCCTGCGCGTGCCAGACGTTCAAGGCGGTCAATCGTCGCGCCGCTGATATGGTTTCCCAAACGCAACATCAGCGATTCGGGCGTGGAGGAACTGGTAGCACGCGCCAAGAGTGGAATGCGGCCCATAGCGCGTAGTTGGCTTACAAAAGCAAGCAGGGCTTCGTCATCAAGGGCATCGGGCGCGTCCGGCGGGGGCAAAATGCCGGTGTCTTCCAGCGTTACCGAGCCAATCCAGAGCGAAGCATCGCGCGCGATTTCATCCATGAATTGTCGGGTGTCGGCCTTGACTTCATTATCAAAAACAAAACCTGTCGCGCCGGTCAACAGATAAGTGCGCAGGGTTGTAAGCGAAGGTGAATTGTCAAAGCGAAGCAAAATCGGCAAATCATAAGAGAATTGTTCTTCGGCCACGCGTCGCGCCGTTTTTACAGCCCAAAACGCGCTGTCGTTATTCGGCACACGAAGCAAAACCGTATCGCAAAAAGCGGCTGCACTATCCACGTCACGCGCTGCCTGGACGATGTTTTGTGTGGCATCTACTTCTAAAATGAGAGCAGCGCCCGGCGAAGCTTCTTTTAAGAGGCCGCGCAACTGCGAAATCGCAGCACTTGCGCCGAAAAGCGGGGTGTTGCCGGTGCCGGAAGGCAAACTCCAGCCCCAAAAACCCCGCTCGCCCCGCCCTTGTGCCTCGTTCAGGCGCCTGGTTAAGTCGCTTTTTAAAGCAACCCAATCGTAATTGGGCACCATCATTTCACGCAGCGAGGGCAAAGACAAGGTTCGCCACGCTGGAGTGCCGCCGGCAAAAACAGTTCTGCCGGTTGGCGTTTTGCGAGTGGCATCGCGCTGTAAATTCGGCACAAAAGGCGGCGTGTTTGATGTAGAAATCTCATTTGCCGGCGGCAGGAAAAGAAAAGGCAATCCACCGGGCAGCCACCATCCGGCTTCGCGAGCTACGCCGGGCACTTCCAGGCGAGCGCTTGGTGTTGTCAAAGGCCGCGCCGTTTTATCTGCTGTTAAGAGACGAAACTCGTAAGAGCCGGGGTCGGCTTCGACGGTAACGTTAGCCTGCCAACGGCCTTCACGCTGCTCGAAAACTTTCCATACTTGCGCAGCCGGCGCAGCGCCGGTAGCGCTACGATTTGATTCATAAACTGCTACGGTCACTCGCTTGCCCGGCAATGAGGTGCCCGGTTCCAGGCGCAAGGTGACTGTGCCATTAGAGGGCAGGTTGGGAGGTATTACTTCAAGCGCGGGCAGATTTTGCGCTTGGAGAACAGGCAGCGGCAGCGCGCAAATAAGCAATGCGCCCGGTAGAGTGGAGGTTAAACGAAAAGACTTCACAACGAACCTTTCAAGGGAAACATCAAGGAAAACAGGCCTTAAGAAAATTTTACACCGCCCTGTTCGGCTATCTCATAAATTCAATTGACACCCTGAACGACAAGGGAAAGACTGATCTGCACACCGATGAATTTTAGAAAAGGCCGGAAGAGGTAATGCACAGAGAAATTTCACGCCGCGACTTAATAAAAGCGGCTTTAGCCGCGAGTTTGACGGCAGTCGGCACGGCGGGTTGCAATTCAAGCAGCGAAGAAACAGGGCTGGGAAGTGGCGACCTGCTGCCAAAAGCCGTAGGGGCCACAAAAAATGCGGATGGCACGGCGACTGTAGCCGGTGGTGGTCAGCTATCTGCTGGTAGTGCGATGCCGATAACTTTGCCCGATCAGCGCCCGGCTTTGCTTTTTAAGACCAAATCCGGTGAAGTGCGAGCGCTTTCGGCGCTTTGCACGCATAACCAATGCACAGTGACATGGGATGGCGCCAATCAAAAGATCAATTGTCCCTGTCACGGCTCTGTCTTCGACCTTTCCGGCAAGCCCGAAAAAGGCCCGGCAGAAGTGCCCTTAGAAAAATACAGCGTGCAAATCAAGGGTAGCGATGCCGTATTACAACTGAAATCTTAAGGCTGCCGGGGAGATTGCGTTTTAGGTTGCACCCAAAATCCTCATAGGTTTGCCAAGTGATTGCGCCTTGTTACCCTGCGTCGGCGGTGGCTATAATGGCGAAGGAAAAGAGATGCAAAATGAAAATTTTTGTTTTGCATTAGAGAAAAGGAGTTGTATTCGTTGCACTGGACACGCAAAACCATCACTGAACATATCAAACAACTGCACGAACAGGGAGAAGAGCTTAATTACACCTCAGCCGAACGTAATCACTTGAATTTAGTTCGCGCCGCCGCCTGGCATTTTGGAACCTGGCGCCAGGCCGTCGAAAGCGCTGGAGTGAATTACGAGAGTCTCTCGAAGTATCGCCGTTGGAACCGCGAGCGCATTGTAGCGCGCATCAAAGAGTTGCATGAACAGGGCGCCGATTTAAGCTGGCGCGCAGTTTCCACCGAAGTTGACCCGCCTTTGGCCGCGGCGGCTTTGCGGGCTAATGGCTTTCCCAGTTGGCGCGAAGCGATTGAAGCCGCTGGACTTTCCATTGACGACGTGGCACGCTACAAATACTGGGACAACGAGCGCGTGATTGAAGCGATTCAGGAGTTGCACGCACAAGGGCAGCCCCTGTCATCCAAAGCGATGCAAAGCAGCGATCAATCACTGTTCTGCGCGGCCCGCCGCCGTTTTGGATCGTGGGACAAGGCTCTTGTGGCTTCCGGCCTGGAAGCCTCAGAAATTCGCTTGCGCAAACCGAAAAAGCCGCGCAAGAAAGCCGAAAAAATGCAAGACAAGGTCGGGCAAAATGGGCATCTCAATGGCGTAGCAAAAACGCCTGGCCGTAACACTGTCGCAGCCCGCTAAAGTTAAAAGTCAACTGCTAAAAGCTACTTGCTAAACGCTATTTTCTAAAAGCTGAAAACATGAGCCAGCGCATCGCCTTTTTAGGAACCGGCATTATGGGCGCGCCGATGGCCGTTCATCTGCTTCGCGCCGGTCACGAGGTGCGCTGCTATAACCGCACGATGTCAAAAACCGCGCCCGTCGTCGAAGCCGGCGGCGCGGCTTTTGGCACACCTGCCGAAGCAGCTCAAGATGCCGAAATCGTTATCACGATGGTGACGGACGGCCCCGATGTAGAAGAGGTCTTATTTGGTGAAAACGGCGCTTTGTCCGTAGCTAAGCCAGGCGCTCTTGTCATTGACATGAGCACCATTTCGCCCGAAGTAGCGCGACGCAATGCCGAGCGGGCCAGAGAGTTTCGCGTGTTGGATGCGCCGGTCACCGGCGGCGAAACAGGGGCCAAAAATGCCACGCTTTCGATTATGGTTGGCGGGCGTGAAGAAGATTTTGAAGCGGCGCGACCCGTTTTTGAAGTGCTTGGTAAAACCATTACCTATTGCGGGTCGTATGGCGCCGGGCAAAGCGTCAAACTGTGTAACCAGATTTGCGGAGCGATGAATTTGCTCGGCGTCTGCGAAGCCTTGATATTAGGGCAAAAGCAGGGCGTTGACCCAAACATTGTGGCGCAGGTCATCAATGGCGGCGCGGCTTCAAGTTGGGCCATGCAAAATCTGGCGCCGAAAATAAACGCCGGCGACTTCTCACCGGGCTTTATGATTGACACGCAGCAAAAAGACATGCGATTAGTCATGCAAGCCGCCGAAAAAGCCGGCGTTCCGCTTTTGGGCGCTGCTTTGGCCCAGCAGTTATGGCGGGCCGCGCAGGTGCAAGGGCATGGCAGCGATGGTATTCAAGCCATGTTCAAAGTGCTGGCCCAAATGGCGGATTTAGAAAATTCTTAATTTTGAATTTTAAATTTTGAATGGAGAAAATTAATTCAAAATTTAAAATTCAAAACTCAAAATTCTTATGAAAATCATCGTCGCTCACTCGCCGGACTCAGATGATGCCTTTATGCATTATGCTCTGGCTCGCAATGTTTTTGATACCGGCGATTTGGAATTCGACCACGTTCTCAAAGATATTCAAACGCTCAACCAATGCGCCGAGCAGGGGCTTTATGAAGTCACGGCGATTTCGATTCACGCCTACGCTTATGTTGCCGATAAATATGCGCTTTTGCCACATGGTGCTTCGATGGGCGAAAGTTACGGCCCAATGATCGTGGCGCGTGAAAATTTCTCGCTGGATGACATCAAAAAACAGGTCGTAGCCGTGCCGGGCCTGATGACTTCGGCTTATCTGGCGCTTAAACTTTTTGCACCAGATATTCAAACTGTTGTGATGCCGTTTGATGAGATTTTGCCTGCTGTTGAACGTGGCGAAGTGGCCGCCGGATTGCTCATCCACGAAGGCCAACTCACCTACGGCGAGGCTGGCTTGCATAATATCATTGATTTGGGCGTGTGGTGGGCGCAGGAGACTGACGGGTTGCCATTGCCCCTTGGCGGCAATGCGATTCGACGCGACTTAGGTGAAAATATCGGTCGTGTTTCACATTTTCTGCGCGAAAGCATTCGTTATGCCCTTGAACATCGCGAAGAAGCGCTGGAATATGCTCTGGAATTCGCGCGCGGCATGGAAACCAAGCCGCAACTGGCCGACCGTTTTGTGGGAATGTATGTAAACCAGCGCACGCTGGATTATGGCGAAGATGGCCGTAAGTCGGTGCAACTGTTTTTAGATCGCGGCTTTGAAGCGGGTGTCATTCCGCGACGCGTGCAAGTTGAATTTGCCGGGTAAGAAGGAATAGAACGCGGAGCTTCGCTACGCGGAAACGACGGATTTGCGCGGAAGGTTAGATTGTTTGGAAGCCGGTTGTCCTCAGGGCAGGAATCGCCTCGCTCTGAAAACTTGGTTGAAATCCGCGAAAATCAAAGCCGTTTCGGGTGCCCTCTGGGCAGGATAGCGAAGCCCCGCGTTCTATTCCGCAAGTAAAAGGAGCAATCATGCCGAAAGTAGGCGTTTTGTTAGCGGGCTGCGGCGTGCAGGACGGCAGCGAAATTTACGAATCCGTGTTAACGCTTTTGGCGCTGGAAAGGGCCGGCGCGACCTGGCTGGCCATGGCGCCGGATGTTGAACAGGCGCATGTCGTCAATCACTATACCGGCGAAGAAGACCGGCGCAGCACGCGCCGCGCTTTAACCGAGGCGGCGCGTCTGGTGCGCGGCAAGATTTCCAGCATCCATGAAATTTCGGCACACGATATTGATGCCCTGATTATTCCCGGCGGCTATGGTGTAGCGAAAAACCTTTGCTCTTTCGCAGTTGACGGCGCCGAAGCGCGGGTTAACCCGCACGCCGAGCGTTTGATTCAAGATTTACATGGCCTGGGCAAGCCTATCGGCGCCATCTGCATCGCGCCTGTTTTGGTGGCGCTGGCTTTGCCCGGTAAAAACCTGCAATTAACTGTTGGTGATGATGCCGCAACTTCGTTAGCCTTAACGCGCATCGGCGCCGGACATCATATCACAACGGTTTCCGAAATCTGGGTGGATGAAACCAACAATATTGTTTCTACACCGGCTTTCATGCTGGCACACAGCGCACTGGAAGCCGAAACCGGCATCAATAAGTTGGTTGCCACAGTGCTGGAGCGCATTCCGTAAGACCCCATCCCAACCTTCCCCTTGCTAAGGGGAAGGAGTTTTCATCATGCCTGAACCTGTGACATTAATCTCTGCCGATGCCTTGCGTGATGGTGAAAGTCGCGCGGTTCGCGTGGGCGATAAAGAAGTGGCTTTGTTTCGTGTCGGCGACGAATTCTATGCCATTGACAACGAGTGTTCGCACTACGGCGCGCCGCTCTGCGATGGCTGGACGGATGGCACAACAGTCAGTTGTCCCTGGCACTGCTGGCAATTCAATGTAACCAATGGTAAGTGCTTGACTGTTGAAGATTACGATGTGCAGTCCTATGCGCTGCGCATCGAAGATGGCCAGGTCAAAATTGAAATTTAACGGTCTTCCATCCTTCTAAGGCCACCGACTTTGGTTAGAGTCAAAAGGATTCTGGCAGAAAGCATGGCCTGCTATTGAGATGTGATCGGAAGGGCCAGCTACTCAATGATTGGCTTTCATCTCCCCTCCTGGCTTTGGATCCGTTACATTGAATCGGGTAGCGAAAGCATTATAGGAATTGGTAATTTCATGACTAATATTTTCAGAAACGCGCGGGTTTTGTTGTGTGCGTTTGTTGTAAACGCATCCACTTATGGGGTCGCACAAGTTCAGGAGGCGGTTACTCCTGCGCCTCCTTCACCCTCTGCTCCTCCCCGTTCTTTTGGCGGTGGCCGACTGTTATCGTTAGTGACAAACGAAGGCAACTTCAAAAGTGAATTCAAATCCTTTAGCGAATCCTATCAAGCCTCACAGGGAAATAGCTACAATCAAACCTTGAAAAAGGGCAGTGAAATTATCGTGATGAACGCACGATGTGCAGATGGGATCTTTGGCGACAAGGTTACCTTTTCGATTTACGCATTGTCTAATGATGTTGCACCGCTTGTCAAATCTTTTCTCGATATTCCTACTCTCGGTCAAAAGATGGGGGATCCAGAGCGCCGCGCACTGATTGGCGAGGTCATCCGGATTGTGGCCATTTCATCTCCGCGTAAAGCGGATTGCGATCCGGTTCCCGTCGCTTTGTCTATGTCCACATCTGAAGTGCTGAGACTTGAAGTTGATGATGCACAAAACCCACTGGTCGGGCCTAAATTCAACGATGGATTCTTGTATGATAATCTGATGCAGAGTAGCCGGTTTAATATGGTAGTTAAGAATATGATACCGGGAGAACAGCGTGCTTTTTGGGAAAGATTTGGATACAACCGCTTTTCCACTGCTCAGGACGCATTGAACTCAGCAGTGCTTCTGGCAGGAACGAAAGCGCTCATTTACAATGGAACCAACTTCTCGATTTATCGCCTTGGCAATTTTAAGTCGGACTACCAAGCGGGCGACGATCAATTCGATGTTTTTAAAACGACACCTATGCCCGAAGGCTGGAAGATAGTGGCAATAGTCAGCGGGGCAAAATTTATTAAAATTTATGACCCGAATGTCAGATAAACCACCGTCATATAGGCTTCATGAATAACAACGAGCCAAACCGAGAAAGCCGCGCTGAAAACAGCGCGGCTTTCTTTTAGGGTTTGTTTTCAATCCCGACAAAATGGAAATTTAAACTCGCGCCGAGGCCTGATTACTACAACATTAGCCCTACGAAGTTCGTAATTCTTCCAGAGCAACGCGTAAGCCTTGTAAATCGGGCACGCGTTGGGCGCCGATGGTATCGAGTTCGGCAGCGTAATTTTCGACGGCGCGGCCTCCGGCTAAAATTGTGAGGTTTTCCGGCAAGAATTCGCCCAAACGACGCACTTCAGCGGGCAGTTGGTCATCGTCGGGCGGAAATACAAAACTCAGTGCCAAGACGCGGCAAGCGGGCTGCTCTCGCACGGCGGCGGCAACTTCTTCGGGTGGCAAATCCGGCCCCAGATATAGAGCGCGCCAGCCTTCGGATGCGGCGGTAGCCGCCACCATCATCGCACCGATTTCATGTAGTTGCCCCGGCAAGGTTGTAGAAATCAATAGTGGCGCCGGGGCGGCAGATGCTATTTCCGTTAATGCCCCTAAAAAGCTGCGCGCTCCGGCGGCAGCCAGATGTTCATGCACCACGCGCAATTCGCCGCGCCGCCATAAATCGCCTACGGTTTCCATCAACGGCGCAATAACCTGTTCAATGGCCGCCACTCGCCCCAAAGCCACCAAACTCTCATCCAATGCGCTACGCAGTGCGCCGGCATCCATCGCGCGCACAGCCTCTAAAGCTGTTTTAAACCAGTAATCGGCGGGGCTATTAGTTATTTGAACTTGGCCTGATCTGCGCGATGTTTTTGTCGCCCCACGCGAGGCCGCGCCTCGCGATGAAGCAATGCGCGACGGTGCCTGGGCATCGGCGCGCACGATTTCTTGCAGGCGTTCCAGAGAAAGCGGCGCTATGCTGCCAATGTTGTGGCCGCCTTGCGTGGCCGCTAACAATAAACGCAGTTTTTCAATCGCCTCATCGTTGTAGACACGGCGTCCGCTGGGAGTGCGGCGTGGCTCTACAGCATTATAACGCCGCTCCCACATACGAATTAAATGCGGCGAAACACCGCTGCGCCGTGCCGCGACCTGCATCGAATAACCTTCTTCAGCGGACTTGACTTTGGCAGTCTTGGGAATTGTTGAATTGGGTTGGGCGTTGGTCTTTTTCTTGTCCGGCTTTTGCTTAATCACAAAGTGCAGTCTGCGCCGTTGTCTTACTTGTGTCAATCAAAAGATTAGTTTCCGGGTTCAGGGAGTTGGCGCCAGTGGTTTTTGCGTCCAGGTATGAAGTGATTTATTGCTGTCATCTATCAGTTCCCCTCGCAATTCGGTGGGTGTGATAACGATGCCGGCAAACCCGCGCAACGAAAAGAATGCTTCGCCGAAATCATTGGTTTTGCGAGGCCGCGTTTCCGCGCCGCCGCCACTGATAATAAAAGTCGTTGGATGCGCCGGATTGATAACGTGTTGCAAGTTATGGTCGTGTCCGGCCAAGAAAGTATCCACTCCATATTTCTTGAAAAGCGGCAATAAAATTTCGCGTAGCTTGACCAGTTCCGTATCGGGAGCATGGGCACCATCGGTGAAAAGAGGATGGTGCGCCACCACGATCTGCCATGTCGCTTTTGAGTTTTTCAGTTCAGCTTCGAGCCACTTTAATTGCGCGTCGGCCAGTTTGGTCAGGCCATAATTCCACAGGTCGGTATCAATAAAAAAGAAATCGGTTAAGGGTGTTGTGGGAGCAATTAACGTATCAAATTCGGAGCGCGTCGGAAGAGGATACGTGCGCTTGTAATAAAAGCCGTCCATCTGCCAGCGCGTGCCGGGCGCGATATAAGGTCGAGGCGGTGCCGAGCGCTTGCGCCAACCGATGCCGGGGTCAACTAAACGCGCTCCATTCACCCCGGCGTAAGCGATTTGCGCGGAAGGATTGGTGCGCCAATCGTGATTGCCGAGCACAGCGATAAACGGCATCGGCAAACGCTTGGGGTCGTAAACGTTTTCAAATTTGGTTTTCCATTGAATGTCATCTACGCCCGTCACGCCGCCCTCGTAAAAGTTATCGCCAGTCAAAACAACAAACTGCACTGGACTAAACATTTTGTGAACTTCAGCATAACGCGCCATCGCTTCGGCAACTTGCTTTTGTCCTGCGGTCGGCAGATGAGGCTGTTCCTTGCTTAAAGGCTTGCCCCAGTCGCCCATCACCATGAAACGCAGTTCATCCGGTGCGGCCTGGGCCAGAGTAAGGGGTAAAAAGACAAAAGCTGTAAGCGCCCATTTCAAAAATGTTTTTCTTAGCATAGAATTCTCCGTTGCTCCTTCGCGTGCAGTTTAAACGACGCGGTTTAAACAATCCGTCCTGCGTTGTTATAATTCGCAGCAATAATCTCAAAGGATAAAAGTAATGACCGACAGCAATTGGAGTCGCAAAGAAGAGTTTCGTTTTTCCGCCGGGCCGTGGAATCTGCATCCCGGCGCCGACCCTTTTGGCCCCGCCGTGCGCCCTGAACGTGAATTGGCCGAAAAGTGCCGCTTACTCAAAGAAATGGGCTTCGACTATGTGCAGTTTCATGACGATGATGCGGTTTCCGACGAAGCCACGCCAAGCGAACGCGAACGCATCGCCGGCGACATCAAAAAGCTGCTTGATGATCACGGTTTGAAAGCTGAATTTGTAGCGCCGCGTTTCTGGGAAGACGCGCGCGGCATTGATGGGCCGGTTACCAGCAATAACGCCGCAGATCGCCAGTGGGCTTTGGAGCGCGGCAAGCGTGCCGTAGATGTGGCGAATATTCTTGGCACCAAAGACATCGTGTGGTGGCCGGCGCGCGAAGGCACTTACGTGCGCGAAAGCAAAGATGCGCAGCAGGCTTTTGAATATATGCTGGAATGGGCCAATGCGCTGCTCGATTATGACAGTGAAATTCGCATCTTGGGCGAAATGAAGCCCAACGAGCCAATGGATTTAATGTTCATGCCCACAACGGGCCATTGGCTGGCTTTTGCCACAAAGACCAAAGACCCTTCGCGCGTTGGAACGCTCATTGAAAGCGCACACTGCATTTTAGCGGGGCTTGATCCGTCCGAAGAGTTTGCTTACGCCTTGTGGCATGGCAAGTTGTGGGGTGTGCATCTTAACGATCAGAACGGCTTGAAATATGATCAGGACAAAACTTTTGGCGCTGTAGACCTGCGCCGCGCCTTCAATCAGGTGGATGTTTTAGTGCGTAGCGGCTACGGCAAAAACGGCGAAGTTGTCGGCCTCGACATCAAAGCGATGCGCACCCAGCCGGCAGAGATTTCGCATCTGCATCTCAAGCATTCCAGAGAAATCTTTTTTGATCTGGTTGAACTCTGTTACAAAATCAACCGCGACGAATGGCAAAGTTACATTCAAGCGCGCGATTACGAAGGCCTGGAGCGATTTGTTTTAAAATCGCTATTGGGCAAATAAACAAAAGGACAGCCATTTGGCTGTCCTTTTTCATTTTGTTGGCTGTCCCCATACTTCAACTTCGGTGTAACGATTAATGGCGTCGCGCGTGCTGCCATTGCTGTAAAGCCTTACATAGCGCGCTTTTTGGGCTTTAATCGGAATCCATTGGCCACGCCAATCTTCGTAAAATTCGCGGTCTCTGCCCACACCCAAACCCGATGAATTGTTATTGTCGTTGTTATAAACGCTGCGGAGATTTGTCACGAAATCAGGGTCGTCAGCCAATTGAATCACAACATCGCGATAAACAGCGCCCAAGCCTGCATAATGCCAGAGCAAAATGCCATGAATGAGATGAGGTTTCTGCAAATCAATCTGCACCCACTGCGTGCCGGGCGCTAATTCTAACTGTGACCCTTGTTCCCATTTCTTGCCGCCATCGGTTACCATGCCTAATGTGCCGGTTTTGGGTCGTTCATCGCTCGATGTAACCGGCTTATTCAAGGCTACGTTGGTTGAACCTTTGGGCAGATAAACCGGCCCACGCGGCTTAAAAGGCGGTGCGGTAATGTTACGGAACATACCCCGGCTGTATGCAGTTGTAAGCCATACCACTGGAGGCAAGACGAATTTCGCTTCTTCATAACCCGGTGGTGGACTTCTAAGCGCAGGTTTTTCAGCAGGAGCTTTGTGAAGTTTTGCAGGTTGTTTCAATGAACTGTTGCCAGTTATATAAACCGCAGGAGGTAAAGTGAATCCATCCGTTTTACCAGGCGATTTTAGTTGCGTTTTTGCTGGGTTCTTGGCTTTAACTGATGACTTTTTCACCTTCGCGCTTTTTGCAGAAAGCGGAACGGTTAAAGCCAGGCAGAAAAGCACGAGTAAGAATTTCATCAAACCATCTTCAATGGAACAGCTTAATTTTGATTGAAAATTTCCAGCACCGCTTTGGCATCAACGGGCTTGGTGAAATAGGAAGCGGCGCCTAATTGGGCGCCTCGCTCAATGTCCGAAGGAATAGGGCTGCTGGTGAGTAGAACGACGGGAATATTTTGCGTGCGCTCGTCCTCTTTGAGCAAAGCCAGCAGGGTAAAGCCATCGCGGCCCGGCAGTTTGATGTCCAGCAAAATGCCATCGGGCAAAGTTGAGGAATTATATAAGTAATCTAAAGCCGCCTGAGTGTCTTGGACGTGGGCAATCGCCACCTCGGCCCCGCTGTTTTCTAAAGCGCGGCAGGCTAAAAAGGCGTGATCGGGATTGTCTTCGACTAACAGGATTTGCAGGGGCGTGCTCATGGCGTTTTCCTGGAGTGTAGCTTTTTACTAATTGTAAAATAAAACGTCGTTCCCTGACCAACACCAGATGATTCGGCCCAGGCGCGGCCTCCATGCGCTTCGACAGTGCGGCGAACCGTAGCCAGGCCAATGCCGCTGCCGGATATATCATCTAAAGTATTCTGGCCCACACGCTGAAAAATGCCGAAGGCTTTTTCCAAATACTCCGGCGCAATGCCCAATCCGTTATCACTTACGGCAAAGCCCCAAAGCCCCGGTTCTTCGATGCATTTTACTTCTATGAGCCGCACCGGCTTGGCCGGGTCAGAGTATTTGATAGCATTCTCCAGTAAATTCAAAAACACCTGGCGCAAGCGTTTTTTCTCGCAAAAGAGAACCGGCAAATCAGAGGCGATTTCAATTTGCACGGCTTTGGCTTGCGCTTGCAAGGTTAACTCGGTTGCTGCTTCGCGGGCCAGTTCATAAGTATTGGCTTCTTCCCAATTTTCACGCACGCGCCCAATGCGCGAAAGCTCGATTAAATCGCCAATTAAACTTTCAAGCTGCGCGGCGTTTTTATGGATGCGCTCGATGTAAAAGCCTGCATCTTTGGGCAACTCGGCGGCGAAATCTTTATTCATCGCCTTTAAGTAGCCTTGAATCGAAATTAAGGGCGCTTTCAAGTCGTGCGAAACCGTGTAAACGAACTCTTCCAATTCGCGATTTTTTTCTTGCAATTGTGCGCCACTCTGAGTTAAAGCATCGCGGGCCGCTTGTAATTGTGCGGCGCGTTCCTGGCTCTGGTGAAACAATCGCGCATTGTCCAAAGCGATAGCGACTTGCGCCCCGGCGCGTTCGAGTAAGGCAATTTCTGCATTCGACCACTGGCGCGGCGTGCTGCATTGATGCAAGGCAATAACGCCCGCGCTTTGCCCGCGCAGCAAAAGTGGCGTAGTGAGTAAAGCGCGCACGCCTTGCCCTTTTAACTCCTCAACCAAATCCATTTCGTTTTCAATATCGGAGAACGCCAAGGTTTGGGCGTTTTGCAGCACGCGCTGCGGATAAGCATCCGCTTGGCACGGCGAACTTTCCAAAGGAGCAATGCCGGGCGAGTTCCATTGAAACCATAAAGGCGTTTCGCCGGTTAAGCATAAAATGCAGCGCGAAACCTGAAGGGCTTCGCCCAACTCGCGCGCGGTGGTTTGCAAAACCGTAGCAGGATCAAGAGAGCGCGTAACGGCAGCGGTTAATCGTCCCGATAGTTTTTCGTGTTCCAGGCGCGCGGCAATGGCCATTGCCATAGCATTCATGGCGTGTGTTACTTCGCCGAATTCATCCGCGCTGATAACCGCAAACTGGCTATAGTCGCCGCTTTCAATGCGCCGCGATTGCGCCACCACGTTATACAATGGTGTTGTTACAGCACGTGACAAGCCGATGCCGATGATGATGGCTAAAACAATGGCAGCACCTTCAAGGGCCAACAGATTCCAGGTTGAAAACCAGCGAAACTGATCGGCGCCCGATAATCTGGCACGGCGATACTCCAAAATCGCATCGCGCGCCCTGTTAAAACCGCTTTCTGCTTCATCGAAAGGGCGCCACGTCTTCCGGGCATCTAAAGGTTGGGGGTCGCGCAAGGCTGTCACTAAAGGCTCGGCAATTTCGCGTTGCCAGTCGCTGCCCGCATCATAGAAAGTATTAATATGTTTTTCTAAAGCTGAATCAGCGGGTGCCTGGGCGATGGCCGTTTGATAGCCTTCGGTAAATTGCGTTTTGGCCGCGTTGTAGGGAAGGATGTAAGTTTTTTCGACATCGGATTTAACATCGGCGTCGGCGCTCGAAGCATTGGCTGCTATCCACGAATGCAGGCCACGCGCTGCGTTTTCCATGCTTTGCGCGCTTTGGCGCATCTGCGTGACCGCGTTAATTAACTCATCTGTGCCGGCAACCACGCTGCGATAGCGTTCGACAGTTTCATTGGCCACGCGGAACTGATACCACACTAATAAAACCAAGACGCAAGGCACAATTAACAAGCCAAGCCGCACGCGCCAGGCAATGCTCCAACGGCGGGGAGTGAAGAGTTTCATGGAAAGAGTAGGCGGGAGGCGGGTAGCAGACGGCAGTAGGCAATAAGCAGCAGACAGGGAAGATTTAACATGGCTGAAGAGGTTAATCTGGGTGGCTTTTAACTTCTACCTGGCGCTTTCTTTCCTGCTTATTGCCGTCTGCTACCCGCCTCCCGCCTACTCCGCTTCGGCTCGCGGCAGGGCCACACAAAAAACAGCGCCCTGGTCGGGTTGGGGTTTTTCGGCCCACAATCGGCCCCCATGATTTTCGATAATGCGCCGGCAAATCCCTAAACCCAGGCCGCTACCCTGAGCTTCACCGCTGGCGTTGCTTTTGGTGGTAAAGCCGGTTTCAAAGAGATGCTCGAAGGCTTCGGGCGCGATGCCGGGGCCATCATCTTCAACGCGGGCGATGACTTCTTCCGGTGACTCATCAATCACAACGCGCAAAGTGCCGTTATTTTTGCCGGCGATTTGAATAGCCTGGGCCGCGTTGCGAAAGAGATTGATGAAAACCTGTTTCAACTCGTCTCGATTGGCAATCACCAGTCCGTGTTTTTGAAAGTCGCGCTCAATTTCCATGCGATAGCGAAAGGCTCGGTCAAAACGCATAAAAGATAGAGTTTCATCCACCAATTCCGATAAAAGCATCGGCGTGCGTTGGCCGGAGCCGGATGAACTCGACAGCACTTCATCCAGCACATGATTAAGGCGCATGCAATTGTCGGCGATAGTGTGAACACACTGGCGCAGTTCATCCGGCGGCAATTTATCGAAATTGTCGCGAATGAGAGTTGCCATGCCTGAAATAATCGTCATGGGATTGCGGATTTCATGGGCGATGCCGGCAGCTACCTCGCCAATGGCCGCCATGCGTGCAAAGCGCACATGCTCGGTTTCTAATTGGTCGGTGCGGCGGCGCAGATAATCGCGCTCGATGGCGCGCTGCACAACAGTCGGAAAAATTTCGTTGCCCGCCGCGCTTTTTACAATGTAATCGCTGGCGCCGCGCCGCAAGGCTTCAACAGCAATCTGCTCGCTGCCCTGTCCGGTAATGATGATAATGGGCGTTAAAACATCGGCCTCGCGCAATTGGGTCAGCACATCTAAGCCTGTCATGTCGAGCAGGCCGTTATCCAATAAGATCGCGTCAAGGTGCGCTTCTGTGGTAAGTGCCAGACGCAAGGCCTCAGCCCCTGTCCAGGCTGTAATAACTTCGCAGTTCAGCGTGCCCTCTAATTCGCGGCGCGCTAAAAATAAATGATCAGCATTATCATCCACCAATAAAATGCGCAGTGATGATTCGTGAGATGAATTCATAACAGTAACGACTAACCTCTGGCCAGAGTGAATATCACTCAAACCAAAGGTAGACCTGGCTTTTTGGTGCAAAACACAAACAGGATGCCACACTCGTTAAAGCATTGCATCCTGTTTGTGTTCTTTTATGCATAAAACTAAGATTTCAGTTCCTCTCAAGGATGGGCAGTGCCCGCTAAAATGTGAGGATGAGGCGTTATCTTCTGTCCAAAATTTACCATGAACTCAACTGGAATCGTGATAGAGCCGTCGAAAGGCAGCGTGTCGTCAGGGCCAAACTGACTCAGATCAAGTTTAATGTAAGGGCGTCCCCTGGGCATGCGTATTGTCGTGCCGCTGCGATTGACTAATTCCACATTATCAGGCAAGCCTCCAAACACCAACGTAAGCGGGCCGTTGGCTCCATAACTCTGGGTGCAGGTAACAGTTACGGTGCCTGTATAGCGGAATCTCACACCGCGCCACCCAAATTCGAGAGATTTCAAGGTTAACGGTGAAGCATAAACAATAAGGCGATCCGTTACATCCAATAAATCGTAAATTTGTGATTGCGCCCGTGCCGTAACCAGGTTAGGTAACATGGGCGGCGGGCCTTCGTATTCGCTATAAGCCCTGAAGAGGATATTCACCCGGCCTTTTTCTGAAATTGTAGTCAGAAAACCAACTTCCTCTTCTGTGCCTGCCCGAAACCAATCTATATGCCTGGTGCGCCGTTCAATTTCGCGTCCATTGAGATAGACAATAGCTTCCACAATAAGAGAGTTGTCGTAAGAGCCTGTGTTTTTAACTACCACGCCGTAAGCAAACATTTGACCGACAGGCATTTTGTCCGGGGCTTCCGCGCGATAGATGGAGAGAGTTGTTACGGCACCGTCATCATCCCGGATGCGGATTTCTGTAGATTCACGCTCGATAGTGGCGTTATTGGGATTGGTTAATTTGAGAAGCAGCGTTTCGGTTGGCTCCACGCGGTTATCCAGAATTATATGGATATTGATCAATTCTGAAGTGGAGCCGGGCGGTATGGTTATTGTGCCATGCGCACGATAAAAGTCACCTGGTTTTCTGCTGGTGTAAGCGGTGGCGTAATCTCGCCGGGCTGCTGATGCCGAAAATACCGAAAGAGGTGGTTTCGGCGGGTCCGGCGCAGAAGAGAACCACGTCCCCTCTGCTGTTGCTGTCTTCGGCACATATTCGTAGTCGAACTGCACCGGACGGACGCTTGGCTCCGATAAACTGACTCGAATGTAGGTGTAATTTATATCTTCGCTCAGGTTGGTTGAATCGCTTTCTACAATAATGCGCGGCGATGGGTCATCGTCTTCGATAACAACCCTTGCCTGTTTTTGATGGCCTATCCGCGAGGAATCGCTTATCTCGACTAACCGCACCGTCAATTGAGTATCGTCTTGATCGTAGTTGTTGTTCTCCAAAGGCAGTGAGATAAAAACCTCACTTTGTCCCGGATGAAAAACAGCGCTATAAGTGCCTACGGTAGCGGACTCGCCCGCTACATCTACTCCTTGAATTTGATACTTCAAGTGAACATCGTCGCCATTATCGCCGGTGCGTGTTAGGCCCAAGTTCAATGAACTCTGGTTTTCACGCAGGCGATATTCGGGCGAACTAAACTGAAAAATATCACGACTATCGTCGTTGAGAATCTCACAAGAAACATAAAATTCTCCATTGGCATTGCGAGGCTGGCCAAATTTTAAAGCCAGAAATTCGTCGCGCTCGAAAGTCACATCGCCCAGAATCGGCACCGTGAATCGCTTCACTGTTTGTCCGGGCGCAAAAACTAAGGTGCCTTTAGTTGCGATGTAATCGCTGCCGGACCGCGCTTCGCCATACATGCTCGCATTGGAATCAAAAGTTGCATAATTGATGCTGACGGGCAAGCCGGTTGGCTCAGTAAGGCGCGCCACAAATACAGCTTGTTTCTGGCCGCTATTGCCCTCGCGCACGCGAAGGTTCTCAACCCAGATTGCAGGGAAGGTATCGGGATCATTGTCGCGAATAAAAATCGTTGAAGCAAGAGGCAAAGCCGTAACGGTGGCCGTGCTGATAATGCGAGTCCACTCGATGGAAAAGCTTTCATCACCTTCTGTTGCCAGGTCATCTATAACCGTCAGAGGAAATGTTTTTGAGGTCTGTCCAGGCGCGAAAACAAGTTGGCCTCGCATCGCTTTGTAATCAGTGCCGGCCCTGGCCAGGCCGTCTCTTGTAATGAAACTGGCCCGCACTTCGCGCTCGCAAGGCACGCTAAGCATCACCTGGAACTGCACAGTGCGATCATTTTCCTCCAGCGAGTAGGCCCCAGTTGTCAAAGTGGAAACATCATCATCTTTGATAATTACAAGGCCAACGCCCGATGCAATTGTAGCTCCCTGCGGATTGCGCAAGCGAACCTGAAATGTCTCGTTACCTTCACAGGTAAAGTCGTCCTTGATAGAAACAGCAATAGAAGCCTCGACCTGACCTGGTGCAAAGGAGAGCGTGCGCTGTATGCCTTGGTAATCTGCGTTAGCGCGTGCTGTGCCGTTTATAGTCGCATACTCCACAGTGACCCTTTGTTGCTGCGGCGCGGACAAAGTCACCGTGAGATAAGCCTGTCTATCCCAATCAGCCTCAAAGAAATGCCCTTCGCGCTGAATAGATATTGTAGGAGTCTCGCTACCTTCATCTCCAGCACTACGCGAAGGCGTAGCCCAGAGGCCAAGGAGTGAGAAAACCAGCAGAAACCGGTGCGTCCATGAACTACTGCAAAGCTGTAGCGAAATGTGGCAGAGCTGTTTTGTCATAGAAGAAGTTCCAAAGCGCAGCCAGGCGGGCTAATCACAAAAATTATAACGAGTTAAAGCTGACCGGCAACGACTTGAGTGTTTAAAGGGATTGACGTGCCACTTCAATCGCGGCGCGAATGGCTTCGGTGAGGCGCTGTGCCGCTTTTTCTCGCTGTTCACGAGCGGGCAAACCCTTGAGGTCTTTGAAATCTATAGCTTCTCCAAAATGCACGCGCACTGGTTTCAAACTGGGTTTTGGCACCACAGATTTGTAGGGCAGAATTTGGTCAATGCCTACCACACCCGCCGGGATGACCGGCGCTCCGGTGCGCAACGCAATCATCACGGCGCCGGGTAAAATCGGCCCGATTTCGCCGGTTGGCGAAACCCGACCTTCAGGGAAAATCACCAGTCCGTTGCCGCGTTTTAGCAACTCTTCGCAACGTTTGAGCGCGGCGCGGTCGGGGCTGCCGGGGTCAACGGGAAAGGTTTGCCAGAAGGAAATGAGGGGCGAGACAACGGGAATTGAAAACAGTTCGCGCTTGCCCATCCACCACATAGGCCGGAAAATGCTGGATGAGATTAAAGGCGGGTCGCCATCGGAAGTATGATTGGGGCAAATCAAAACTGCGCCGCGCAGCGGGATATTCTTGCGCCCGGTTACTTTTAAATTGGGCGCGCAGCAACGCACCACGAAGCGCACAATCAAATGCACAATCGGCCCGAAGATGTGAAAATTCAAGGTGGATTCCAGATGCTCGTCGGGTTTTAACTCGTATAGCTTCGCTTCTTTATTTTCTTGACTCATCCCAAAAAGGCTAACAGATTTCTTATTTCTTATGAAACACGCCGCTTTTTTCACAGGCATTATTTTATCTGCCTCTCTTTCTGGCCCCGATGCCAGCGCTGAAAAAACTATTTTGTTTTCCGGTTACGAGTGGAAGGTTAAGCACGGCAAAGCGATGGGGCCGGGGCCAAATGCCTGGGATGAAAACAATGTCTGGGTAGATGAACAGGGTCGCTTGCACTTGAAGATTTCGCAGCAAAACGGCAAGTGGCACTGCGCCGAACTCATTTCCAAAGAGCGCTTTGGTTTTGGCCGCTATCAATGGCAACTGGTGGGGCGGCCCGATAAATTCGACCCACAGATTGTCTTAGGCTTGTTTCCTTACACCATTCCCGAAGTAGGGCCGGACGGCACCAACGAAATAGACATCGAATTCGCGCGCTGGGGCAAAGCCGAATGGCCGATTGGCAATTTTACGGTCTGGTCTGCCGTCAAAGAAGCCAAACAAAAAACGCATTCTTTCGATTTCAAACTTGACGGCGATTACACAACGAATCGCTTCAATTGGTCAGCGCAAGGTGTTGAGTTTTGGATGCTCGGCGGTCATCGCGACGACAATCAAAATATCGTCTCCCATTGGAATTACAGGCCCGAAGAACCAAAACAATCCATTCCGCAAAATGCTTTGCCCTTGCACATGAACTTTTGGTTGTTTAAAGGGCAGCCGCCGCAAAACGGGCAGGGTGCTGAAATTATCCTCAGTAAATTTTCGTTTACGCCGGAAAAACAGGCTCTGCCACCGGAAAACTAATAGTGGCGCCGCCGAATACGGAGTCGGCCTAAAAACCAAACCTTAAACGGCTACAGTCGCAGCTTTCTGATCAGTTCGTCTTTATCGTTTTGCACTTTAGGCAATTTCGGCCAGGCGTTGAAACCATCGTTCTCGAATCGAGGAATGAGATGAATAAGGCAAGAGGGGACTTGAGAAGGGGAGACAGAGAGAAGACAATCTCTTGTCTCTTGTCTACTGTTTCCTATTCTTTGCGCCTCTGTGTCTTTGTGGTTAAATCTTCATTCTCGCAAAAGGACGTAATAGAAAGCGAATACTGATACCAACTACGACGCAGTGCAAAAAAGCCTGGGCGAACTGCGCGGCGATGGTGACACCGGCAAAACGTGGCGAGGTGCTGTAGCTTAAGCGATAGGGCAGATGAAACGAAGCAATAA
>DASWNL010000630.1:0-2469 GCA_036399215.1 Abditibacteriaceae bacterium | reverse complement strand
CGTAGCCGTGGGCATGTTCCCGGATGAAATCGTGGTCAAAAACACTTCCCGGTGTTTGCTCTTCCCGCTCTAACATCCCCTTCATTAATGCTTTTAGCAACGCGACATCGCCGTTGATGCGAACCGGCAAAAAAAGCGTCGAAAGTTTGGTGCCTCCGCCCAACAAATCGGCGGGATGTTGCGGGTGTTGAAATCCAAGCAGTCCGGCTTCCGGAAGCGGATTGACAGCGACGATTTCGCAGCCGTTTTGACGCGCTTTTTGGAGCGCGGAAAGCATTCGCGGGTGATTGGTGCCGGGATTTTGGCCGAAAATCCAGATCGAATCAGCTTTTTGAAAATCTTCCAGTGTGACTGTGCCTTTACCGACGCCAATGGTTTCAGTCATCGCGCAGCCGCTGCTTTCGTGACACATATTGGAGCAGTCGGGCAGGTTGTTGGTGCCAAATTGTCGCACAAACAATTGATACAAAAATGCCGCTTCGTTGCTGGTGCGTCCCGAAGTGTAAAAAACCGCTTCATGAGGACTTTTCAGCGCATTGAGTTCTTCGGCGACGATTTCAAAGGCGCGCTCCCAACTAACGGGCGAGTAGTGCGTCGCGCCCGGTTCGAGCAGCATCGGATGCGTAAGTCGTCCCGCTTTGCCGATGTCGCGGTCGCTCCACGTAGAAAGTTCCGCCACCGAATGGGCGGCAAAAAATTCGGGCGTCACGCGCTTGAGGGTGGTTTCCTCGGCAACGGCTTTGGCGCCGTTTTCACAATATTCAAACTTGGAACGGTCGTCGTCAGGGTCGGGCCAGGCGCATCCAGGACAATCAAAGCCACCTTTTTGATTGAGCTGAAGCAGGACTTTGTTGCCCCGCACGATGCCCGATTCGCGGGCTATGTGTTCCATCGATTTGGCGACAGCCATGAGTCCTGCTGCTTTGGTTTTGGGGTGGCCGATTTTGAGGCCAGTCAATGCCTCGGAAGTCAGCGCGCGTGGCTGTTCGACGGTTTCCGGCTCAGTGGAAACAGCTTCGAAATTGTTTTTGGGCTGGTAATGGTTGTCGGGAGCGGCTTTAGGATTCATAAAACGGAGAACAGATAACAGGAAACTGGCAAATTGACAGTTTAGGACGCATGGAGGCTCCCTCCTAACTGAGAAGAGATGTTTCCAAAAAAATTGTTTTGAAACCGGCTCGTTTGGACGTTTGTAGCGTCAATTACGGGATACGCCGACAAGATTTTGTTGATTCTTCCGCAGTTTTCTTGTGAGGGGCGCACAAGGATGCAAATTATGAAATCACGTCCATCTCTCTTCCTGTTGCCAGCAGTTTTGCTTTCTGCTTTATGTTCGGCGGGTTTTTCGGCCGCTTACGCTAAGCCCGATGACACCCCATCTCAGTCGAAACCAGCAAAAAAGAATGCGAAATCGTCCAAAAAGGCTCCTCAGAAAATTATGAAAATCACCAAAACCGACGCGCAGTGGCGCGCTGAACTTTCTCCCGCGGCTTATGATGTTTTGCGTCATGAGGGCACCGAACGCGCTTTCACTGGCTCTTTATTGAAAATCAAAGATAAAGGCGTTTACAAATGCGCGGGCTGTGACTACGAATTGTTTGCATCGGATGCCAAATTTGAGTCAGGAACGGGTTGGCCTTCGTTTTTCCAACCAATCAAGCCCGACGCCGTCGCTGAAAAAGTTGATAATTCTTATGGAATGCGTCGCGTCGCGATCGAATGTCCACGTTGTGACGGACATCTTGGGCACGTTTTCGAGGACGGCCCAAAACCAACCGGATTGCGCTACTGTATGAACTCGGTCGCTCTGAAATTTGAGAAAAAAGATTGAAATTCGAGAAAGAAGATAAAAAGGCAAGACATGATTTCATGTCTTGCCTTTTCCAATTTTACGCAATGGCTCGTTGGCGACGCACTTTATGGTGTGAAGCGTTTTGCGCAGATTTTGGTTGAACAACTTTTTGTTGGATTGGCCTTCCGGCCTACGAACGCAGCGAGTTAATTTGCCGCGACAAATGCTAAAATGAGCCGCATGATTCCCACACTTAATCAAGTCACGGCGGGCGGCGGTTTGGCGTTTGACGATTACCTTGCGCTCGCGGCACGTCACGGATTCGAGGCTGTTGAATTCGATATTAGCGCCGCGCACGCCGCTGGCAACGAAGTGGCTGCTGCAAGTTTTGACACGCACGGCATTTTGCCCGCAGCATTTGGTTTGCCGGTCGAATGGCGTAAGGACGAGGCGACTTTTCGCGCTGAACTCGAACTGCTACCTGAGCTTGCGGCGTTTGCCCAACAATTGGGATGCACGCGGTGCTGCACCTGGGTTATGCCTGATGGGGGAGTGCCTCTCGCTGATTATCGCGCTGATTCGACATCGCGTTTTGTCGAAATTGCTCAAGTTTTGAATGAACACGGCGTGCGTTTGGGCCTCGAATTCATTGGGCCGCATCATTTTCGCTCCCGCCC
>DASWNL010000629.1:0-5210 GCA_036399215.1 Abditibacteriaceae bacterium | reverse complement strand
GCGGCCCCGAATTCAAAGAGTGGTTGGGCGGCTATTTTGAAACCGATTGGTCGGTTAACCCGCACTGGCAGGCCGATTTCACCCAACTGCCGCAATCCCCTATTGCCAACGGCGTGAAACCGTTCTCCACCAACGACGAATGGTATTTTCACATGCGCTTTAAGGACAACATGACCGGTGTAACGCCGCTTCTCAGTGCTATTGCTCCTGAGAGCACCATGCAGCGCGGTGATGGGCCGCATAGTGGCAATCCGGCGGTGCGCGAAGCAGTGAAAAATAAAGTGCCGCAGCATGTGGCCTGGAGTGTAGAGCGCGCCGATGGTGGGCGCGGTTTTGGCTTTACCGGCGGGCATTTTCATCGCGGGTGGGCCAACGATGACCAGCGCAAATTGGTCTTAAATGCCATCTTATGGACGGCCAAAGCCGAAGTGCCGGCCAATGGCGTGGAATCTAAAGTAACTGAAGAAGACATGAAGGCGAACCTGGACCCAAAAGGACGGCGTTAATTATGAAAATAGGAGCAGCATTAGCGGTTCTCGCTTTGCTTTACGGCGCCGCTTCTTCGCGCGCCCAGGAGAAAAATCTGTTCAACGGGAAGGATTTAACCGGTTGGCAGGGCAATCCTGAATTGTGGTCGGTGCGCGATGGCGTGATAACCGGCCAGACCACGCCGGAAAAGCCAGCCGGGGGCAACACCTTTCTCATCTGGCAAGAGGGCGACAAGCCCGGCGAAATCAGCGACTTTGAATTGACCTTGAAGTATCGTATTCTCGACAAAAACGGCGAAGGTAAAGGCTACGGCAATTCGGGCATTCAATATCGCAGCAAAGTTGCTGACCCGGCCAAATGGGTGGTCGGCGGCTATCAGGCCGATTTTGAAATCGGCAAGACCTACTCCGGCATTCTTTACGAAGAGCGCGGGCGCGGAATTTTGGCGCAACGCGGCCAAAAAGTCGTCATCCGCGAAGGTGAAGCGCCCAATAAGCCGAAAATTGAAGTGACCGGCGAAGTCGGCAAGTCCGATGAAATCCAGGCCGCCATCAAGCAGGGCGATTGGAACGAATATAAGGTCATCGCCAAGGGCAATCATCTTCAGCATTTCATCAACGGCAAGCTAACCGTGGACGTGACCGATGAAACAGCCGTTGGCGCCAAAAGCGGCATTCTCGCTTTGCAACTGCACGCCGGTGATCCGATGACGGTGCAATTCAAAGACATTGTTTTGCGCCCTATTGAATCGAAGGTTGCTATCACCGGACAAGGCCGGCGCTTTTTCGCCGCCGATTACGACAAGCGCGTTATGGCAATTGTCAGCGCTGATGGCAAAATCGAGTGGAGCCAGCCCATGCAGGGCGGCACACACGATGCCTGGATGCTGCCCAGTGGCAACATTTTATGGACGCCGAGCGGCGATAAAGTCTTTGAACTCGACCCGAAAACCAACCAGACCGTGTGGACTTACGATGCCGGTAAGATGAACGGCAATGAAGGCAAGAAGGTAGAAGTTCATGCCGTTCAGCCGCAAGCCGATGGCAGCGTTGTCGTTTTTGAAGCCGGCCCGGCGCGGGTTATCGAAATTGACCGCAATGGCAAACTGCTCAAGCAAGTGCCGCTGCAAATCGCGGCCAAAGAAGCGCATCATCAAATGCGCAATGCGCGCAAATTGAAAAACGGCAACTATCTGGTCAGCCAGGATGGCGACGGCAAAATCGTCGAATACGATGGCGCCGGCAAAATTGTGTGGAGTTACGATACGCCCGGCTTGCAGCCTTATAGCGCCTTGCGTTTGGATAACGGCAACACCTTAATCGGCACCGGCAACGGCCATTCAGTGGTTGAAGTGGACAAAGACGGTAAGGAAGTTTGGAAAGTCGGCGAAAACGACTTGCCGAATATCAAACTGGCCTGGGTCACACAAATCGAACGCTTGCCCAACGGCAATACTCTTATCGTTAATTGTCACGCTGGCCCGACGCAGCCGCAAATCATCGAAGTAACACCCGATAAAAAAGTCGCCTGGACGTATCATAACTTCGAAAACTTCGGCAATTCTCTGCCGGTCGCTTTTGTCTTAGATTCGCCGGGTTCAAGTCGTTAAATTAGAAGAGCAGAAAAAGGCCTCCTGAATTATTCAGGAGGCCTTTTTCATTTGTCTGTTTGCGGTCAAAAGTTAGGAAAACACTTTGGTATGGTTTCCCGCCTTCGCGGGAATGACATTCTTCCGTTGCGACTCAAATCTTACGTTGTCTACAATCTCTGAGCGCAGTAAAGAATCTACATTCACTTACTTGTCGGTTCGCCAATCGATTATCGCAGCATTAGTGGATGGGCTTTTTAAGTTTAGTGCTAATAAAGTAAAAAATTGCGGCCCATAGGCAGCACCACAAAATTAACAATAGAAATCCAACAGGTGTGCGTGCGATGTTGGAACTTGCAATCATCGTTACCAATGCCGAATTCATTGAAGAGTTAGGGCTCTGCGACATTTGAACCCAAGCAGGCACAGCGAAAAGCAATGCAAACACTGGGACAAAACCAGCGAAGAGGCCAATTGGGATAATAAATCGTTTCATTTTGTGTTCCCTGGACTAAGTGGTTACAGATTATAATATCCCAAAACAAAGGGCGGGTGATAGAATTATCTATCGCCCGCCCTTTGTTTTTGTTGCTCTGTCAAAGCGTAATGCTTTATCCGGTAACGGTGACGGTTGCTTTGGCAGTGGCGCTTACGGCGGTGCCGGTATCGGTCTTTGCGGTCACTTTTGCCGTGTTGGTTGCTGCTGAATCGCAGACCTTGGGAACGAAGGCTTCGAATTTACCGGGCGAGTTATGCTGATCTATGATCATCGCTTTACCAAACCCGGAGGTGCCGAAGGCTGAACCACTCACTACCACGCTGTAGCGCATCACGTTATCCCAGTTGGCGGCTAAGGCGCTGCCCGCTGCCGGGGAATCTACCAGAACTTTGTAATAAGCCGATGACTGGTTGAGATTCTTGGTTAAGGAAGTTGTTGCGGAAAGGATGCTCGAAGCGCTGCCTTTCAACATTCCGCCATCGCCGCCCAATACGCCCAGCGTGCCGTAGCCGGAAGGATAGTTCACGGTTCCTGAAGGAAAGCGGACTGAAGCAGTCTGGCTCAGGTAATCAACCTTGAAGAGAAGCACTTCGGTGCCGGCGTTATTGGTCAGTGAGAAGGTCGCCTGATCGCTGTTCAGCAAGTCTTTGAAGGTATGAGGACGATTTGGCTTCCAGCCCTGGGAGTTCACGCCGTAGGTGTTGTCGTTAACACTGGTGTCTTGAATAAAGGTGATGCGGATATTGCCATCGGGCAGAATCTGGGTCACGATCTGGCCGCTGGTGCCAACAGGGGAGCAAAGGCGCACCGGTGGGATAACTGTTTTGCTAAAGGTAACAACCTGGCCGGGGTTGAGAACACTGATGGTGCCGGCTACAAAGTCGTCGCTTTTGTCGGTGGGTGTCGCGTTGTCATCAACCACTACCACGTTGACCAACCGCACAGTGCCGGTATTGCTGACACGATAAGAGTAAGTTACTTTGCCGCCGGCGGTTACCGTGGATTTATCGGCTGTTTTCACCAGGCCGATTTTTGGTGTGACGGGTGGCTGGCAGATGACGAAGTCGGCCTTGTAGGTTGTTGTAGGTGTTGTGGCTGCTACGCGAATCGTAGTGACATTGACTTTGGTGCCGCCGGGGCCGGGAACCGCATTGGTAGCCGTGAAGCCGCTGGGCACCGTGACCTGCACAGTATAAGTGCCGGTTGGCAGGTCGTTGAAGCAGTAGTTGCCATTGCTGTCGGTGGTGGCGGTAGCTATGACCACACCACCGGAATTGACGAGTTTCAGCGACACACTGCCACGACCGAGTTCGCCGGATTCCATATTGCCATCGCAGTCCTGCTCTTGAATGACTTTGCCGCAGATGCTAACTGTTTCTGTATGATGGCATTCACAGGGGCCGGCGAATAAAAATATGTTATTGGAATAGGTCGTTCCGGCGCTGGGGGCTGTTACACGGATGGTCTTGTAGTCAACCTTGGAGGCACCGGCGCCGGGGAAAACATCATAAGCGCCTTCTGCCTGAAGGCGGTAGTTGCCGGGAGCCAGGTTGCTAAATTGGAAGGCGCCGGTGGCGCTGCTGACTGTGGCGCTGACCGACTGCATACTGTCATTAAAGAGCATGACTGTAGCGTCCGCCTTAACCGTGTCGCCGGTATCCAGCAAACCATTGCTGTTGGCATCAAAGCGAACGGTGCCTGAAATGGTAACCGTGGACGATTGGGCATAGGCTTTCAAGGACGGAACCATGGCCGCTAATATGAGCAGGACGGGAAGGAAAGAGCGTAGCAAGAAGCGCCCTTTCAAGGACATGGACGACTGTAATGGTGCAACATTAAACATTTTCTGCCTCCGAAAAATTTGGCCCCGCAGGGCATTTAAAAGTAATGCGGTAAACGAACCTACTTATTCCCGCGCTTTTACTTTAATGCCAGAACCGCTCCCAAACGTAGGGAGGATGCGCTCAATTTTATTCGCGTGAGCGCTAACTATTAGTGGAGGCTTGTCGGGTTGACCTCTAACATTTCGCACAGTAAAAGAAGGTTGACACCTTTGAATAAGAGGGGTAGATTAAGGTAGTTCATTTTATAGCGAACGAAAAAAGGAGGCTTTTTTCATGATGTGGCTTATGAAATATAATCGAAGCGCTGTCGGGCATACTGGTTTTCAAGTGTCCGCAGTTGCAAGCACGTTACGCCCATCGGGAAAAGAGTTCTCGAAGTAAAACTTCTGTTTCTTTCCCGCCACGGGCACGTGCATGAGCAAAGCCCGTGGCGTTTTTGTTTTTGCCGGGCTTTCTCCTCAACTTCCTTACAACTTACCCAAACCGCTCTCGACTTATAAATTAGGAGATTCATGCTCGGACTAAAAGCGCCGCGAAACTCTTTTAAGAAGCCTTCCAAAAAGGCGCGGCGAGAAAAACACGCTGCATCACAAACGCCACAACCACAATTGGAAATAGCTTCTGATATTCTCATCAGGCTCCAGGCTGATATAGACGAACGCGGCCAGTTCGGCCAGCCCGTCATGGAAGTATCGAAGGAGCAGGTGCGCGTTTTAGATGGCGAAATCGTTAGTTTTCAAGTTCCCATCAGCGACATCAAAGCGGCCCGTAATGAGCCTTTAATTGGCGG
>DASWNL010000628.1:0-11832 GCA_036399215.1 Abditibacteriaceae bacterium | reverse complement strand
ATTTATTTTCAAACGGCATCAGGCAAATATCGAGCAATCCGTCGTCCAACTCGGCGTGTTTGGTGACTTTAATATCCCAGGCATAACTGGCGGCATTGCCGATCATGACCAGCCAGGCTTCGTTGGCATAAAGGCGTCCATCATCGAAGCGCAAAGTAATTTGTGTGCCCTGGTGCAAAACCACATTTTGCAGCGAACGCAAGGCATAAGCGAAATCGCGCAGCACGAATTTCAAACGCAAACTGGTATCTTCAATAACTTTGGCATCATAGCCAATGCCCGCCATCAAAAGGAAATAACGACTTTGCGTTATTGGTAACTGGTTTCTGGTCTTGAGTTTTGTAATAGGGGTTGAGGTCGCGTTGGTCGGGGTGTGGCTGGCTAAACCGACATCAATACTCCGTTTATGGTTGGCGCGAATGACACGGCAAGCCTGGCGCCATTCGCGGGGAATCCCCATGTTATAAGCGAAAACGTTGCCGGTGCCAATCGGCACGACACCAAGGGTAATTTCACCGAGCGAACCATGTTCCTGTCGCCACTGCATCAGGCCGTTGACGACACAGTTGATGGTTCCATCTCCCCCCGCAACAACAATGCGTGCGATACCGGCCTCAATGGCTTGAATGGCTAAAGATGTGACTTCTTCGGGGGTTTGACTTTGCTGAAGTGCGACTTGAAACCCGGAGCGCTCCAGTTCATTTTGTGCTGCGGCAATTAAGCGATGGCGCGAGCCTCTGCCCGCTGCTACACCGGCTGTAGGGTTAGCAATGAGGGCCAAACGCTCCATACGTAAATGCAAAATACAAAATTAAAAATGCAAAATTACAGGTCTTAAGCAATTTTGCATTTTTAATTTTGTATTTTTAATTCTTGTCACGCGGTTGCACCAACAGGCGGATGGCCGTGCGTTCAGCCCCATCTATTTCGATGTCTGAAAAAGAGGGAATGCAGACTAAATCAACGCCTGACGGCGCCAGGAAGCCGCGTGCAATAGCGATAGCTTTGATCGCTTGATTGAGGGCGCCCGCGCCTACGGTTTGCACTTCAACCACGCCCTTTTCACGAATAACACCTGCTACGGCCCCGGCAACAGTATTAGGTTTGCTTTTAGCCGACACGCGTAAGGTTTCCATAAATTCCCTTATCTTGCATAATCTACTGCCCGCGTTTCGCGGATAACGGTCACTTTAATTTCGCCGGGATATGTCATTTCGTCCTGGATGCGCGCGGCTACATCGCGCGCCATACGCAAACTGCTTAAATCATCCACTTTTTCGGGCCGCACGACAATACGCACTTCGCGCCCTGCTTGAATCGCATACGATTTTTCGACACCTTCAAAGGAATCCGCGATGCGCTCCAAGTTTTGCAAACGCTTGATGTAGGTTTCCACATTTTCGCGTCGCGCGCCCGGCCTGCTGCTGCTAATGGCATCGGCTACCTGGACAATTACCGACTCCAGACTGGTCATTGCACTGACATCTACATGGTGCTCGCCGGCTGCGGTAATAACCGCTTCCGTCTCGCGGTGCTTGCGAAGCAGCTCCATGCCGAGGTCGATGTGGGTGCCTTCCTGGTCGCAGTCTAAGGCCTTGCCGATGTCATGCAATAAACCGGCCCGCTTGCAGGTATTAACATCAGCACCCAGTTCAGCGGCAATCGAGGCCGCTAAAACCGAAACTTCAACGCTGTGCTTCAAAATGTTCTGGCCATAACTGGTGCGATAGAGAAGGCGCCCAAATACTTCCATAATGCCGCGCGGCAAGCGCACTTTGGCCTGCGTCGTAGCGTTTTCGGCGGCTTCACGCATCTTTTGGTCAACTTCGGTTTTGCATTTATTGAGCACTTCTTCGATGCGCGCCGGGTGAATGCGCCCATCGTTGACCAAAGTGCTTAAAGCCATGCGCGCGATTTCACGGCGGACAGGCTCGAAGGAGGAAATGACCACGGCTTCAGGCGTGTCATCAATGATAAGATCCACACCGGCCAGTTGCTCGAAGGTGCGGATATTGCGGCCTTCGCGCCCGATAATGCGCCCTTTGAGTTCGTCGCTGGGCAAGGGCACAACCGCAACGGCGCTTTCGGCGGTTTGGTCAACCGCGCAGCGCGAAATCGCCATCGTAATGATGCGCCGCGCTTTTTCTTCGGCTTTTTCCTGCGCTTCATCTTCGATGCGCTTGACCACACGATTCATTTCGACAGTTGCTTCATCTTCAACGCGTTTTAAAAGAATTTCGCGCGCTTCGGCGATAGGCAGTTGGGCTACACGTTCTAATGCATCGCGCTGTTGAGCCACTAACTGATCGGCTTCTTCGATGCGCCTGGTTATTTCTTCCTCGCGTTGATTTAGGGCTTTGTCGCGGCCTTCGACCTGGCGGGCGCGGCGTTCGAGATGCGTTTCGCGCTCGCGCAGGCGCTTTTCGGTTTCTTTAATTTCAACGCGGCGTTCCTGGGTTTCTTTTTCGATGGTTTCGCGCAAGCGCTGCACTTCGGCCTGCACTTGCTCGCGCGATTCGACTTGTAATTCTTTGTAGCGTGCGGCGATGCTGGCATCAACTTCTGCGGATTTAGCGTCGGCGGCGGCTGATTTTTCAACAGCGGCCTGCACTTTGGCATCGGCTTCCGCCGATTGAGTTTTGGCTTTGAGTTGAAAAGCGATCCAGCCTACGGCCAGTCCTATGATGCCGCAAAAGGCCGCCAAAATATAAGGAAGTAGTTGTTCCATGTTGTCTCCCGTCCCGCCCCGATTCCTAAATAGAACAGAGCGCAGCAGAGCGTAGATTTAAGCTGCGCGACGGAAGGCAGGCCATTCAGAGACGAAATCACAGGCAATTTGTGTGAAATTGCCGCGGTAGGAGGAAAATAGCAGTGAGGTCGAAGAAAACAAAACCGGACACGCGAAAAGAAAGCAAGGAGATAGCGCAGGGAATAGCCTACAGCCATCTCTTGTATTTGGGGCTTTTCCAGTGAGCCGACAGTGTGAAAAGGACGAAGCCGGGAATAGCGCTAAAAGGTATGGGCTTTGACTGGCACCCACAGCACCCATGAGGCTGGAACCTGCGAGAAAACCGCACAGGCAAAGCAAAAACACCTCAAAAACGGGCACATCCAGCGCGAACATGGCTCGAACAGTTCCTTTTCTGGTTTCGCTGATCCAATCTTAAAATGAATGGAAAGCGAAACGACCATCGGCCCGGCACCCGGCGCGCCTGAAAGTGTAATATCGCGCCTGACACCGGCTGAAAACCTGAGTTTTCCGTGTTAGTTCCGGCGTAAATCTTTCGGTGAAGCACTCACGCGCAGTCTCCCGGCTACTACTGACCAAACGCTTGAAAATCCATGAAAACATTCACAAAAATTCAGCATTCGACCAAAAACGATGAATGGGAAGCCACCCGACAAGCAGTGCCCTCAGTATAACAAAACATAAAGCCCGCTTTAAATCTTTGTTGGTAAAGAATGAAGAATTGTCCTGGTAATAGTCGCTGTTCAGCGGTATTGCTGCATTAATGGGAGCATTTCCTGGGGGCCAAGGAAGCCGGTGCTGCGGCCTTTTTCTCCGCCGTTGGAATCCATCCAGACGATGCAGGGAATGGAGCCGATGCTGTAACGGCTTGCCGCTTCGTTGTCTTTGTCCACGTTTACTTTCACGGCGATGATATTTTGTGCTTCCTGAGCGATAGCCGGGTCGGGCCAGGTATGTTGATCCAGCATTTTGCAGGGGCCGCACCAATCGGCATAAAAGTCCACCATCAAAGGCTTGCCGCTTTGTTTTGCCAGGGCTAAAGCATCGTTCAACGAAGTTTGCCAGACAATGGGCGAGGCGCTGGAAACGGCGGGCGATTGGCCGCTAACAACTGGATTTGGTGCTGTAGCGACAGGATTAGTGGCCGGTGTTGCGCGCAGAAACCATAATAGCATCAATGGCAAAGCCACTAACAAAAGCGGCGCCAACATGAGAACAAGAAGTCCCGTTGGTGCCCCGCCTTGTCCGGCGCGCTCGGCTTCGATTTCGGCGAGAACCTGGCGTTCACGCTCTGGATCGTAATCGGCGTGCATATCGAAGTTGTCAGACGCTAACAGCGATTCGGCACTGGGCTGAATTGGCCTGGGTGTCTGATTCGATTGGGGTTCGCCCGGAAGACGTTCGTTGGTCATGGTTTTTCTCTACCGTTTTTTCTTGTTGCTCAGTTTACAGGGTTGAAGCCGATTCCAAAACTTCCTGTAAAACGGTCTCCGCATGACCGGCAGGCGTCACTTTTTCCCAGATTTGCCGCACAATGCCCTTTTTGTCTACCAGAAGCGTGGTGCGTAATACGCCTGTTACCGGCTTGCCATACATGGTTTTATTGACGAGAAGGCCCCAACTTTTGATGAGTGGCGCGCCTTCATCGCTGGCAAGCGGGTAGGGCAAGTTTTGACTGGTAATAAAGCGCCGGTGCGCGCTTAATTTATCGCGTGAAATGCCGATCACCTCGACGCCACATTTTTGAAACTGCGGATAAAGCTCGCCAAACTGGCACGCTTCAACGGTGCAGCCTCATGTCGCGTCTTTGGGATAGATAAAGAGCACAAAAGCGCGCCCCTTCAGGCTTTGGTTGGAAAGGGTGGTCTGCTCAAAGCCTTCTTCTTTTTTCACAACGGCAGGCAGGGAAAAATCGGGCAAAGGCTGCCCGATTTGGAGAAGTGGCTCACTCATAAGATAAAGGAATTTCCAAGAAGGGCACAGCCCTTTTAACCCCAACCCCTTTGGTAAGGGGGCTAACGTTCTACGCTTGTGAACTGGCGTTATGCATTATTTTCCTGCCAACTGCTACTTTAGCCCCCTTACCAAGGGGGTTGGGGGTTAAACAGCCGCTTCGAGTAGTTGCGGTGCTAATGCGGCGTGGGCATGGCGCAGCATACGCTCGGTGGTTTTCCAACCAACACAAGCATCAGTGACGCTGACACCGTATTGCAACTGGGAAAGATCATCCGGCACAGCCTGAGTGCCTTCGTGCAAGTAGCTTTCTATCATCAGGCCGATTAAAGATGTATTACCTGCCGCGCGCTGACCGATGACATCACGCGCCACATCTTCCTGGCGGGTATGCTGCTTGAGTGAGTTCGCGTGGCTGCAATCCACCATAATGGCTGGCGTGTGGCCGGCATTTTCCAGGGCTTTAGCAGCCTCTTCGATACTCGATGTGTCGTAGTTTGTGGCAGCGCGCCCTCCGCGCAAAACCACATGGCCAAAACGATTGCCCCGCGTGCGAATAATAGCTGTTGCGCCGTTCTGGTCAATGCCTAAAAACGAGTGTGGCGAGAGCGCCGATTGCATGGCGTCGAGGGCAATTTGCAGGCTGCCGTCCGTGGCGTTTTTAAAACCAACGGGCATGGAAAGGCCACTCGCCATTTCGCGATGCGTTTGCGATTCGGTGGTGCGTGCGCCCACAGCGGCCCAGGCCACTAAATCGGCGATGTATTGCGGCACAATCGGGTCAAGAAACTCGGTTGCGGTTGGCAAGCCCATTTCTGTCACATCGAGCAGCAACTGGCGGGCGCGCTTCAGGCCGGTTTCAATGTCATACGTCCCGTTCATGTGCGGGTCGTTGACCAAACCCTTCCAGCCCACCGTTGTGCGCGGCTTTTCAAAGTAAACGCGCATCACGATCAGCAAGTGGTCGGCTAACTCGTCACGCAAAGCGGCCAGTTTTTCGGCGTATTCGAGCGCCCCTTGCGGGTCGTGAATCGAGCAAGGCCCAACCACCACCAGAAGGCGCGGGTCATCATGACGCAAAATCGCCCGAATGGCGTTGCGTCCTTCAACAACGGTGCGGTTGGCCGCTTCCGTCATCGGCAATTCGTTTTTATGAACACGAGGCGGTGCCAGAGGCACAATGTCCTCCACATTTAAATCTGTAGTCGGCAACATGGGATTCTTAACAAAACGTCGGAATTTGTGTGCAAGGCACAGTGTAGCAAAGCTATGGATAAGTGCGTTTTAAGTTGCGACGCTAAAGCGGCGCTGCATCTGTGTAACAAAACGATTTTTATCGTCGAACACGTAAATCGTCAGGGTTTGCGGGCCAGGTTTGAGCAATTTCAAATTGATGTCAACATTATGCGCGCCGGGGCGGTTGGAGGCGTAGAAAATTTTGCCGTTCAGCCCGGCGTAAACTTTGGGGCGCGACACGTGAGTTTTTAACCAAATTAGCAAGCGCGTTGTGCCTTCGGTTGAAGTGGCAAGACTGAGCTTAGCGTTATTACTTAAGACAAAGGGCAAGGCAGGACGCGGATCGCTTAATCGTTCCGGGCCGGAAAGAAAGTAGCGCGAGGAAGCGATTTGACGGTAATGTGCCAACACTTTCGGGCGTTCGGTCAGGTTGTAGTTATTCAGTTGCCGTCCAGGGCGGGCGTGTTTGATGTTATTGGCGCTGAACCAGTTGATCATCTTGACACGCGGGAACAGGGCGGGCAGGGCCGTATAAAGCTGCGCCATCTTATCTATCGCAAAATCATCACGCCGTTTTTTATCAGCAACACCCATGTGGCTGGCGGCATATTCGCAAATCGCAATCGGTTTTTTCTTAGCGTAAAGCTTATAAATCGGCTCTAAAAATACAATCGGATTATCCAGCAAACCGGGGCGCTGCGGATTGTTATCATAAAAGGGCACGCTGTAAAAGTTGACTCCCACCCAATCGCAGCCATCATCACCCGGATAGTAATTTTGAATGTTGTCAATCGGCACCGCCGCCACACACCAGATTGTGGCCGTGAGAGGCGCACTTTCGCGGATAATGCGATGCATGAGGCGAAATTTTTCTCGATAGAGCGCGGGATTGTTGTGATACGGCACCCAGGGGCCGTTCATTTCGCCGGCGAAGCGAATAAAAATCGGCCAATTGGCGGCACGACAGCTTTTAGCCCAGCCGCGCAAATAGGCATCATCGCGCACCTCATTTAAGCTTTTTGGCTCCCAGGCAATATGCGGAATGACATTTTCGGCTTTGCAGCGCTCAACCCACTTCGTCGGAAACTTTTGCCCGTAAGACACATACATGAAATGGCTGGCGTGATTGACCCCAGTGACCTGGGCGAACTCTTCGCTCGTGCGGTGGGTTTGCCAGTTTTCATCGAAGTAAGTTGTTTTTAACTGATCGTCACGGTCTATAAAAGCCCCAATGTAACAACCGAGAATTGGTTCTAACTTGGCGCCGCTGTATAACTGTTTCCTTTCCACATCACTGGCACGACGCTCCTGAAAAATCTGCACTTGTGTTTCATAACGCGCGGCCTCTTGATCTAAAATCAGAGCACTATGAATACTTGTTTTGCGCCGCGCAGGATTGGTTTCTTTACTGAGTGCAGCGCGATACATGGCGGCTTCGGCGCGTCGCATTTGGGCCACTTCGGCAAAGGCTGAATTCTTCAAGTAAATGTCGCCTAAGCGGCGCAAAGCATCGTAAGTGGGATACTTTTTTTGTTTGGCCTGAAGAACTGCGATTTCATTCAGGTCGCGCGAAGTAGTGACTTTGGGTGGTGTCACAGCCCCCGGCAATTTTAGGGGCAAATCATAGCGTGGCCCGGCAAAAATATTCGGCGTCGGTAAGGGTTGTGGAGTGGGTGTTGAGGCTGCTTCCGCTGTGTTGATAGGTGCAACAGTGGCTTCTTTGGCTTCTTTCGTGGCATTTGCAACTTTGTCGTCGGGCGTTGGGTTTGTCGAAGCACAGGCGCCAAAAAGAGCACCGAAAATGAGTAAGAGCAGCGCTCTGTCCCAAAAATGCAGGGCAACACTGATTTTTCGCTTCATTTGGAAATTCATTTGCCAATTCATAATGCAAAAAGCGAGGCCATCACTCTTTCATTTATACTTCCTGCGCCTGTAGACAAAGTGTAAACCAATCCCCGCCGCTGTTTTATTTTCATGTTTATCCTTTTTGACGCTTACGGCACTTTAGTTGAACTTGACGACTTTTACGGGCGCTTGCAGCGCGGTTTTGCGCAGCATGGCGTGCTTTTGTGTGACCGAGTAGTGCGCGCGGCGGCACACAAAGAAATGCGCCATTATATGAGCAACGTGCTGCGTGCCCGCGATTTGGAATCATGGGACGGCTTGCGCCTTGAGTGTGCTCAGGTTTTAGGTGATGCTGTGCAGGAGCAGGGTGCCCGCCACGATTTGCCACTTGAAGTTTTGCTGAATATCTTAGCCAGCGCCATCGTATTTCGCCTTTATCCCGAAACGCGCGAAGTGTTGGAGTCCCTACAAGCGCGTGGTGTGCCAATGGGCGTTTTGTCGAATTGGGATTATCAGTTGCCGCTGCGTTTTGAAGAACTGGATTTAGCGCGTTATTTTTATTTTGTGCTTTCCAGTTCGCAAGCCGGCCTTGAAAAACCGGGCGCCCTGCTTTTTCATTTCGGTTTGGAATACATTCATCAAGTGCAGCCTGATCTGGCTCCGCAGGACTGCCTTTACGTCGGCGATCACTACGAAAAAGACGTGCTGGGCGCGCAAAGCGCCGGGTTTAAACCCATTTGGATTGTGCGCGATCAGCGCGATTTGCCTTCCGGCGAGACGCCGCATGATGAAAGCGTAACCATTATCAAATCGCTGCGCGAACTGCTTGAGTTGAAATTAACACGCCGCACCAGCTAACCCCCACCCGCCTTGGTAAGGGGGCTAAAATAGAACCCTTCTGAATGACCAATTATTCCTTGCTCCACCAAAGAGGATTTTAGCCCCGTTACCAAGGGGGGTGGGGGTTAGCTATCATAGCCCGCTGCTTTTCCCTCTTTGTGTCTCTGTGTCTTTGTGGTTAATCTAAAACCATGACTGACTTACAAAATACGCCCGAAGACTTTTCAATCGCCTCAAAAGAAGACGTTTTGCAGGCATTATCTCAAATCAAAGACCCCGATTTGGGCCGTGATATTGTTGAACTGGGCTTTATCAAAAACCTCCGCATCTGCGGCCCCAATGTAGCCTTTTCTATTGAATTAACCACGCCCGCCTGCCCCGTCAAAGACCAGATGCACCAAGCCGCGCGTGATTTTGTCGGCGCTTTGCCGGGCATCAAAAATGTGGCCGTTGAAATGACCGCACAAACGCGCCAGCCCTATAACCCACAGCAAGCGCTGCCGGGTGTGAAAAACGCTATTGCCGTCGCGTCGGGCAAAGGTGGCGTTGGCAAAAGCACAACGGCGGTGAACTTAGCCATTGCCCTCTCGCAAACCGGCGCGCAAGTCGGCTTGTTGGATGCCGATATTTATGGCCCTTCGATTCCCATCATGCTTGGCGTGCAAGACGGTGAACAACCTTTAGGGGAAGACACGCCCGAAGGCCAGCGCCTTTATCCGTTGGAGCGGCATGGCATTAAATTGATGTCCATCGGCTTTTTGACCGAAAAAGCCAATCCCATTGTCTGGCGCGGGCCGATGGTCGGCAAGATGATTCAAACCTTTTTATCGTCTGTGGTGTGGGGCGAACTCGATTATTTAATCATTGATTTGCCGCCCGGCACAGGCGATACACAATTGACACTTTGTCAGAGCGCGCCGCTTTCGGGTGCTGTGATTGTCACCACACCCGAAGCCGTCGCTTTAGAAGACGTTATCCGCGCCGGACGGATGTTTGAAAAACTGGCGGCAGGCGGCATTGCCGTCCCGATTTTAGGCGTTGTTGAAAACATGGCGTGGTATGAGACGCCACAGGGCGAGCGCATTTATTTATTTGGCGAAGGTGGCGGGCAGACTGCCGCTGAAGCTTTCAACGTGCCGCTTTTAGGGCAAGTCCCGCGCGTTATGGAAATCACACGCGGCGGTGACCGGGGTTTGCCAATTACGGTTACCGATGCCGATAGCCCCTCCGGGCAAATCTACCGCGAAATCGCTGGTGGCGTGGCGCGCCGCGTGGCAACCATCGCCATGAAAAGCTCGTTTAATCGCGCGAATTTGAAAACGGCGGAGGAAAAAGTTGGAACAAACTCGTAGGGGCGCAACAGGTTGCGCCCAATTTGGCGCATCGTATCATGAGGGCGCACCAAGTTGCGCCCCTACACGGTTAAAACAAAACCGCTTCTGCACATTGCAGAAGCGGTTTTGTTTGTTCCAATTGGTTTTAGCTGCCGGGCTTACGGGCTGTGGCCTTGCGCTTTTTAGCTTTGGCCAACATTGCGCTGGCGCCATTGCGCGTGATGGCTTTGATAGCCGTAGTCGAAATGCGCATCCGCACCCAGCGATTTTCTTCGGGAATCCAAATGCGCTTGGTTTGCATATTCGGCAACTGGCGGCGCTTGGTGTGACGCATGGAGTGCGACACATTGTTGCCAGATAATGGGCCTTTGCCGGTAATTTCACAACGATTTGCCATGTTATTCAGTCCTTCTTCATTCTTCTTAATGGTCTTCTAAAAGCCTCCGCAGTATAACAAGGGCTTTTCGCGCGGCGCAAGTTGGATCAGGCTTTTTGATTAAACAGGTAATTTGTCTATCTGGCCCTTGACGAGATAGATCAATCGCGTTACATTTTCTCTCTGTCGTCGTTTGGTGATGTGAAGACCATGAAATTCGCGCTTTATTCAACCAGTCGCAGTAGTCAACATAGTTTTCCGGCAGAGTGTGCCGAGAAAAACGGTGGCTGCGGCGCGTTTGTTGGTCTTGGCCGCGTTGCTTAACGTTTTTCTCTTTTTGTTTCACGCCCTTGCCGAATCTATTTGGCAAGGGCGTTTTTGTTTTTGGATTAGGTGAATTTTGGTGGGCTGGCAGAGTGGCTTAACGCGGCGTCCTGCTAAGGCGCAGAACCGAAAGGTTTCGGGGGTTCGAATCCCTCGCCCACCGCTGAAATTTTAGGTCAGCACTTCAATTTTAGGTTAGCACTTCACGGTAGATGTCGCGCACGCGGTTGGCGCTCTCAGAGATATGAAACTTTTGAATGACGGTTTGCCGGGCATGGTTTTGCAAGTGCGTGCGCAGTTCTTTGTCTTGCAGAACGCGGCGCATGGCTTTGGCCAGGCTATCTGGTTCGGCAGGCTCGGCTAAAAGCCCATCGTGTTCGTTGGTGATGATCTCCAAGGGGCCGCAGGCGCCATAAGCCACGACGGGTTTTTCTAATGCCATGCCTTCAATTAACACGCGGCCAAACGGTTCTTCGCGCGAGGGCAAAACGATGCAATCCATCGCTGATAAGGCCTCGACGTTGTTTCGCTGATGCGGGATAAAGTTAAATCGCTCTTGCAAGTTATGCTTTTTGACCAAAGCGCGCAGGTCGGAAACATAACTTTGATGCTCACCCCACAAATCGCCGCCCATAATCACAAAACGCGCGTTGGCACAGCCTTCGTCCTGGCAGATTTTCGCGGCGGCTTCTATGAAAGCCGCATGATTTTTCCAGGGCACCAACTGCGTCACGCAGCCGAAAATGAAAGTCCCATTCGGCAAACTTAACGATTCGCGCAGTTGGCTGCGTTCGGGTGCGCGCCATTCGTCGGTATCCAGGCCGTTGGGAATAATGCGCACTTTTTCGGGCGGCACGCCGTCGTTTTGCAGGCTTTGAGCAACAGAGCCGGAGATGGCAATGACCCAGGCGGCGCGATCTGCCAGGCCGCGCCCAATGCGCGCTAAAGAAACCAAATCGCGCACATGCCAGATGGCCGGCACATCGCTTTTTGTAGCGGCGATGCCGGCTACTAAATGCGCGGTTGTAGAATTGGAATGAATCAGTTGGGCGCCGGTTTGCTTGACCAGTTTGGTGATAAACGGTGCGGTGCGCGTGATGTGAATCAGGGCGCCCAGCGAAGCCACAAGATTCTGGGGGCGTTGGATGCGGCGCAGCGGGGCAAAGGTGACATTG
>DASWNL010000627.1:0-8319 GCA_036399215.1 Abditibacteriaceae bacterium | reverse complement strand
AGCGCGGCGGCACCGTGCCGGCCATTTTCCACAACTCTTTGTTCTCCTCACCTTCTAAATCGCCCGCTTCCAAGACATTGGGCAAGCGGCTTGGCTTTTCAGCCGGTGGCCCGTCGTCAACGGGTGCAACAGCAACAGGCTCCGGCGCTTTTACCGGCTCCGGCCACAAGTAAACGCCGTCTTTGACGCCCTGCCAAACTTGAATGAGACGCGCTGGCAAATTGCCTCCGCTACCTTTGTCCTGTCCAATAACCAGGGCTGAAATATCGGGCTTGAGATCGTTCCATGACACAGGCCGCGCTGCATCGCCACGAACATGAATGATGAGTTTTTCGCTGCTTAAAATGGTTTTGGGCTTGGGTGTTGGCAGCACGCTGGTTTTGCCATTTGGCAAAATGAACGAGGTCGCCACTAAGGTCAGTTTGCCCGCTTCGACACTTGTAATCTTGCCTTCTAAAGCGATTTCGCCGGGCGCTGGCAGCAACTTTTGCGGTGTCGCTTCTTGCGCTCCAGCGACATGGCCAACAAAACAGCAACACAAAATGAGTAGCCGTAATTTCATGAGAATCCTCTTGACAATTTGTCTTTAGAGAGCCGGGAGATTATTCTGGTTCGCAGGTGAAATCAATTATACGAGAACCACCAGCGAAAGCGGGCGCGCCCACCAACTGAACAGCGCTGCCGAACGCTTCTTCATGCGCAAAATGCACATGACCACAAAGAATGGCGATGAGGTTTGGCGCGCTTTGCATCAACTCAATGAACTGCGCGGTTTCAGGCCTGTCGGGCGCCCATGCCCAATCAGCGCGGCGCTCTTCGGTAATATGTTCGCCCACCAAAATGCAGTCGCGCCATTTGGCTATGGTCGGGGCGCGCAGCCCCGGTTGTGTAAGCGGAACATGCACTAATAAAACCGTCGGCAAGCCGGTTTGCAAAGCCTCTCGCGCGAATTGCAGTTGCTCGCCTTCGATTTGATAAGTCGAATTATCCACGCCAAGAATTTGCAGGCCGTTAATTTCGTGTTTCCAGCAAAGCTGTGGCCCACCGTTGAAGAGCGGCGCCAACTTTTCATATTGCGCGCGGCGTAACGCTTCATTGGATTGTTGATAGGGAAAATACCAATCATGATTGCCCGGCACATAAAGCCAGGGCACGCCGCAATTATCCAGTAGTTCGCGCACCCTTTGCAGCGAAGCACGCGCCGGAAAATCTACAATGTCACCAGTCAGCCAAAGCAAATCGGAGCCGGATTCCTTCACGTCCTGTAAGAGGCGCGAAGTGTTGGCTTCCTGGTTTTCGCGCTCCTGCCAGCGCGCATGGCGCGTGCGACAAATCGCATTGTGCTCTTCATTCCCATCGTCATCGGCGCGGCAAAAATGGGCATCGGTAATGTGCAAAACACGAGTGCGTTTCTTCAATTGCGGCACGACGATTTGATAAGGCGCAGCGAAAAAATCAGGCATGAGAGAATTAGACCATTTCGTTACTGATGAGGCGCGTTCTTTAGGCGAGGCGCTATAATTTATCGTATGAAAAAATCTTCTGTGCTGCTCTGCGCTGCTTTTTTAACAGCTTCCTTTTCGACTGCTAATTTCGTCCTTGCCGCCGAAACACCAACTGCTGTTTCTGTTGCTTCATCTGGTGCGGTGCCGACTGCCGCGCAAGTGGCAGAACGCTGGCGCACTTATTTTCAAACGCTGCAAAACTTGCCGGCCTGGACTTATTCCTCGCACATGAAGTTGTTGGAGCCGAGTTCGCAAGAGCCGAATGCGCCGCGCAAGGTAGTCAGCGACATCATCGTCAAATTCGCCCGGAACAACAAACTGTTCCGCCGCGAAATGCGAGTGCGTGAAAGCGACAAGGCGCCGTTTCAGACCGTCATTATGACCTATAACGGCCAGAAATTTCAGCAGGCGGTGGATAATCCGCAAGCGACAGATATTGCCGGCCATAAAGTTAAAAAGTTGATGATTCAGGACACCAAACCGTTTCCTGATGACCCGACGCTGAGCACCACTTTACACTTTGCCTTAACCATGCCGTTTTTGTTTTTGGGCAAGGAAGGCGATGACAAGCCGTTTACTAATTTATCCAAAGCCACAACATGGGCTGCGCTGCAAAAAAGCATTACCAAAATCGAAGCCGCGACCTGGAATAATCGCCCCGGCTTCACCATTACCATGCCCAGAGAAAAAGCCGAAGCCGACCCGGCGCGCTTTGAAATTTTCATGGACAGCGCCAGTGGCTTGCCGCTTAATTTGAAAACTATCGAAGAGAAAACCGGCGCTCTCATCGGCGAAATGAAAATCACAAAATTGCACGAAGCAACCGATAAAACACCCGCTTTTCCCCTGCTCATCGAATTAAACAACACGGCTAAGGGCGGCGGACAAGGCACTATTGAAGTGGATGCAAAGTCTTTAAATTTAGCCGGCTCGCCCGCCCCGGCGGCATTCAAAGTCACCGCCGCGGAAGTCGAAATCGTCATCGAAGGCGATAACATCGTTTACTCCAAATATCCGTTGAAGAAGTAGCGCGAAATACTTTATACCTTGCCATAAATCCCCAACGCTTTTATAATCTCTTGCGATGCGACCAATGGATTTGCGAATTATACGAATTACGTCTCCGGCAGCTTTTGCCCGGTGATGGTTTTTCGTGTCTCGCGCCCGCCCTCGAAAGAATCATCTCCGCGCCCGTTGCCAACCTCGAATTTTGGCAGCGGGCGTTTTTGTGTTTGGTGTTCGTGATTACTTTTGGGGCCGGTGGCTTAATGGTGAAGGCACCGTTCTGATACAGCGGGGATTGTTGGTTCGATTCCAACCCGGCCCAGTTTAGAAGGATGAAGGCGGAAAGATGAGGGATGAATAAACGCAAGTAGTTTTTCATCCTTCCTAATTCATCCTTCATCCTTCCAGAGGGGCTGGTAGCTCAACGGTCAGAGTGGCACTCTTATAAAGTGCTGATCCCGGTTCAACTCCGGGCCGGCCTATAAGGAAAATATTTGAAACGGATGGAACACGGAGCTATGCTACGCGGGAACAACACGGATGAACACGGGTTTAGCATAAATTTTGAAGTTGGAAATCTAATTTGAGAATCTGTGTCTATCTGTGCCGTTTCGGGCGCCCTCTGGGCAGGATAGCGTAGCTCCGTGTTCCATTAAAAAGGTCATTTATGCAGCAAGTTTTTCTTTACGACACGACATTGCGCGATGGCGCGCAGGCTGAAGGCATCTCGTTCTCCGTCGCGGATAAATTAAAAATCGCCGCGCGTTTGGATGAGTTCGGCATTCATTTCATCGAAGGCGGCTGGCCAGGCAGCAATCCCAAAGACGAGGATTTCTTCGCCCTCGCCCAGAAGCACACTTTTAAAAATGCCACGCTGTGTGCGTTTTCAATGACGCGGCGCGCCGGCATTGAAGCGCGCGATGATTTGAATCTGCAAAAAATCTTGGCCGCCAAAACGCCCGGCGTAACGCTTGTTGGCAAGACATGGGACTTTCATGTCACCCAGGCGCTGCGCATCGAACTCGATGAAAACTTGCGCATGATCGAAGACAGCGTGCGCCTGATGGTGAGCGAAGGTCGTCGCGTTTTCTTTGATGCCGAGCATTTTTTCGACGGCTACAAAGCCAATGCGGAATATGCCCTAAAGGCTTTGGCGGCGGCAGCCGAAGGCGGCGCGGAAACCCTTGTTCTCTGCGATACCAACGGCGGCACCCTGCCCGATTTCGTGGCCCAGGCGGTGCGCGAAGTGCGCGAGAAACTTGGTGTTGAAGTCGGCATTCATACGCACAACGATTGCGAATTGGGTGTGGCCAATGCTTTAGCTGCCGTGCGCGAAGGCGCCTCGCAGGTGCAGGGCGTTATCAATGGCTTCGGCGAGCGCTGCGGTAACTGCAATCTGGTATCGGTCATTGCCAATTTGCAGTTAAAAATGGGCTATCCCGTTTTGCCTGATGAAAAACTCGGCCAACTGACGCATCTATCGCACTTCGTTAGTGAAGTCGCCAACCTCACACCAAATGAGCGCCAACCTTTTGTCGGACGCTCGGTTTTCGCGCACAAAGGCGGAATGCACGTGGACGCTGTGCAAAAAGCCGGGGGCCGCGCTTACGAGCACATAGACCCGGAAAGCGTGGGCAACGAGCGGCGCATTTTAGTTTCCGAACTCTCAGGCACATCGAATGTGCGCGGTGTGGCCGAAAGCTTTGGCATCAGCATGGAAAAAGGCGGCACAGAAGCCGGAGTGGTGCTTAAAGAAGTCAAGCGTTTGGAAGCTGAAGGCTATGAGTTCGAGGGCGCCGATGCTTCGTTTCAACTTTTGGTGCGCCGCACCTTAGGCGCACAAAAAGAGCACCTTTTCGATTTACGCGGCGTGCGCATTATCAACGAGTGGCGCGGCAAAGCATTTGACCGCGAGTGGATCACCGAAGCGACCCTAAAAATCGCGGTGAACGGCGAGATCATGCACACCGTTGCCGAAGGCGATGGCCCGGTTCATGCTTTGGATAACGCACTGCGTCTGGCGCTGAGCCGCTTCTATCCAGAGATGTCCGAGATTCGTCTGACGGATTTTAAAGTGCGCGTTGTCAACACCCGCGAGGGAACAGCAGCGAAAGTGCGCGTTCTAATTGAATCGGCCAACGACGAAACCAGTTGGAACACAGTTGGCGTTTCAACCAACATTATCGAAGCGAGTTGGCAAGCGTTAACCGAAGCCGTAGAATACGGCCTCACAGTCGCGCAAGGAGGTAAATAGGAAAGCAAATGAAGAAGTTACTGTTACCGGTTTTATTACTCTGTGCCCTACCCGGCACGGCACAAAACAGCACGACTTTAGCGCGAGCTTCAGCGCTACTCAAAAAAGTGCCGCCGCGCGCTACACTGGCGCAAATCAAAAAACTGATGCCCAGAGGCACGAAATGGGACGCGCAAAGCAGCACCTCAAGCAGCGGCTGGAATTTCATCGCGCAACCTTTTCGTGGCCCGCTTAATGGCCAATTTATTTTTGCCAACCAACGCAAAGGCCCAGCGCGCAAGCCCGGCGCGCCGCCACCGCCACCGTTTTTGAAAACGCCGCCTTTGCACGCCAGAGATGGCTTTCATTATGCCGAAATATTCCTGGGCACTCCTTTGCTGAGTGAAAAGCGAGGCGCGCTGACGGATTTTACACAACGCTATTTAACGGCTTTACGGGGGCCATTGGGCAAACCGATAAAACTCAAACATACCGGCGAAACTGGCGCCCCGGATGCTGAAGGATGGATGGCGCAATGGAAATTTCCAGGCAAGCGCACGATTGAGTTTTACAACACTTTCCCACTACTCAACGATGGCCCACGCCCTTTGCTGATACTGCATTTCCCCTACTCAAAGATTTATAAGCCATAGCTGCGAAAAAGCACAAAAGCCACATGAGAAGATTAATTCTCATGTGGCTTTTGTGCTTTTTCGTAGCTAATTAGGCGCTGGTCAGGCTCGGCTTGTAAGCCGGGCGCGATTGCTCGAAGCGTGTGATTTCCGCTTCGTGCTGCAAGGTCATGCCGATGTCGTCTAAGCCGTTTTCCAAGCGATGCTTGCGAAACTGGTCAATCTCAAATGAGAATTGCAAACCGTCTTCGCCCTTAATGGTTTGTGCCGGCAAATCAACTATAACTTTGTATCCCGGCTTCTGCTGTGCCGCTTTCATCAACTGCTGAACCTGTTCTTCAGGAAGGGTAATAGGCAAGATGCCGTTTTGAAAACAGTTGTTGTAAAAAATGTCAGCATAGCTGGGCGCAATGACGCAGCGAAAGCCGTAATCATCCAACGCCCATGGCGCGTGTTCGCGGCTGGAGCCACTGCCAAAGTTGCGACCGGCAATTAAAATCGTGGCGCCTTTTAGTTCCGGTGCATTGAGTTCAAACGCCGGGGCAGGCGTAATGCCATCGGCTTCGTAACGCCAATCGTAGAACAAAAACTGCCCGAAGCCGGTGCGCTCGATGCGCTTCAAAAACTGCTTGGGAATAATCTGATCGGTATCTACATTGGCGCGATCTAAGGGCGCCGCAACGCCGGTTAAAGTTTTAAATGGTTGCATGATAACCTCAATTCAATAGCCACGAAAAGGCGCAAAAGACACAAAAAACAGCACAAAAATTAGGAAAGCCAATCACTCAAAACGTATTTGCGAATCTGAAACTTTGGTGCGCCGAAATTGATTAGCAAGCCATGCTCAATGCGACTGGTTCGCAAATAGCCGAGCAGTTGTGCTGTGTGTTCATCACACAACGTCCGGCACGCTTTGATCTCAATGATGAGGCAACTTTCGACAAACAAATCAGCGTAAAAGTCACCGAGCAGAAAGCCATCAACATCATAAACAGGCAAGGGGAACTGCTGCTCGACTTTGAAACTCAGTTTTCTTAAGCGATGAGCCAGCGCGTTCTCATAAACCCTTTCCAAGTGCCCGTTTTTAGGTAACAGTGAATTTCATAAGCCGTTTGCCGCACCACATCAGATAATTCCATGATGCGTTGCGTCTCAAATGAAAGTTCATCCACCACCCTCACCTCTTTTGCGCCGTTTTTTGTGTTTTTTGCGCGTTTTCGCGGCTATTTCCCCTTATGCTGTTTGTCCCAGTCGCGCACGTCCACCAATTTGCCTTCAATAGCCGCAGCGACGGCCATGGGAACACTCACCAGATGAGTGCGCCCGCCTTTGCCCTGGCGACCTTCAAAGTTGCGATTGCTGGTCGAAGCGCAGCGTTCGCCGGGTTTAAGCGTGTCGGGGTTCATGCCCAGGCACATTGAGCAACCGGCTTCGCGCCAGTCGAAACCGGCTTCTTTGAAAATCTTGTCCAGACCTTCTTGTTCAGCCTGAATTTTCACCAGGCCGCTGCCCGGAACAATCATGGCGTGAATATTCGGCGACACCTTTTTGCCTTCGGATAGATGAGCCGCCAGACGCAAATCTTCGATACGGGCATTAGTGCAGCTTCCAATAAACACGCGCTCCAAAGGTAAGCCGTTTAATGGTGTGCCTGCTTCGAGGCCCATGTATTCCAAAGCCCGCGCGCAGGATTTGCGGTCAGTTTCATCCCCAAAATCTTCGGGTGAAGGCACATTTGCCGTAATTGGCAAGCACTGGCCGGGATTAGTGCCCCAGGTAACCTGCGGAGCCAAATCTTCGGCGTTTAGAATGACCGTTTCATCGTAAGTCGCGCCTTCATCTGTCGGCAGTGTCTTCCACCAGGCGATGGCTTCGTCCCAATCGCTGCCTTGAGGTGCCTGATTGCGACCTTCCAAATAACGAAAGGTCGTTTCATCCGGCGCAATCAAACCGGCACGCGCGCCAGCTTCGATGCTCATGTTGCAAATCGTCATGCGCGCTTCCATCGAAAGCGCGCGAATCGGTGCGCCGGTGTATTCAATGACATAGCCCGTCGCGCCCGCCGTGCCGATTTTGCCGATGATGGCGAGGATAATATCCTTTGCCGTCACTCCGGCAGGCAATGGGCCATCGCCTTCAACGCGAATCTCCATCGTCTTGGGCTTGCTTTGCGGCAGCGTTTGCGTGGCGAGCACATGTTCGACTTCCGATGTGCCGATGCCAAAAGCCAGTGCGCCAAACGCGCCGTGCGTGGCCGTATGCGAATCGCCGCAGACAATCGTCATGCCCGGTTGGGTAAAGCCCTGCTCCGGGCCGATGACGTGAACGATGCCCTGACGAGGATCGCCCAGGCCATAACAGGTCACGCCGAATTCGCGGCAGTTCTCGGTTAAGGTCGCCATCTGCTTTGCTGAAATCGCATCAGCAATCGGCAGCGAACGATCTGTCGTCGGCACGTTGTGATCCATCGTGGCCAGTGTTAAGTCAGGGCGGCGCACAGGGCGGCCCGTCAGGCGCAAGCCTTCAAAGGCCTGCGGTGAAGTGACTTCATGCACTAAGTGCAAATCGATATAAAGCAGAGCGCGCCCGTTGGATTCGTGAACAACGTGCGCGTCCCAGATTTTTTCAAACAGTGTTTTTGGTTTCGACATGATTCTCCTACACAAATTGATGCTTAAATTCAGAAAGCTAATTGACCGGAACAAATTCTCCCCTGGGTTCGGGAACGGGCCGCCCCGTTTCTCGCAGAGTTTCTAACCAATGAGGAATGAGCGTGTTCATTGCGTGTAAAGCTTCTTCGGTTGTATGGCCATGCGCCATACAACCACTTCCCAACTCCGGCGCCTTGGCCAGGAAAAGTTGATCCTCATCACTCCACCAGATAACAATCTCGTATTTATGCATCACTCCTCCTCGTGAAGACCAAGTTCTTCTAACGCTTCTC
>DASWNL010000626.1:0-14140 GCA_036399215.1 Abditibacteriaceae bacterium | reverse complement strand
TTGCGGGCTTTGCGGCAAGACGAAACCCTTGCCGGGATGAGTGCGCGTCGGCACCACATATTCACGGGCGCCTTCGGGCGTGGACTTCCATAAAAGTGGCGTTTCGACTTCCCAGAAGCCCTCGCTGTGTAAAAAGTCACGGGTGTGCTTGGTCAGCAGATAACGCATCTCCAACATGTCGCGCATCTTCTGGCGACGCAAGTCAAGATAGCGATATTGCAGGCGCACGTTCTCATCGGCAGTGCTTTCACCGGCAATTTCAAAAGGCGGCGTTTTGGAAGTATTCAGAATCGTGACGTTTTGCACCTGCACTTCAAGAGTGCCGGTTTTGATTTTTGGGTTTTCCTTGCCCGGCAAGCGCCGCGCCAGGGTGCCTTCAATCTGCACGCAGTATTCGCTTTTAAGGCCCGCTAAGGCGGCGTGCGAGGCTTCATTTACATCGCGGTCGCCCACGCACTGCACGATGCCGGAGCGGTCGCGCAAATCCAAAAACACCTGATGCGACTGGTCGCGCACCACATTCGCCCAACCGCAGAGCGTCACACTTTGTCCAATTTGTTCTTCAGTTAATTCCCCGCAATGATGGGTGCGTTTCACAAAAAGTCCCTCGCTTGTCAGTTATAATTAGGGCAAGCCCCTTACAGTCATTTCAACGAATCTTTCAGGCCCGCAAAGTATAACCAATGAAACGCGAAGAACTGTTTTGGATGTTGTTACCTTGCTTACTGCTTCTGGCAGGCGCATTCTATTATGCGAAGCGCGAGACGCATGAAAATGCGCCCTGGCAGATCTTTGTTGCCAAAGCAGAACCTATGCCTTTGCTGCCGCGTGAAGTGGCGGAAGGCTTCGATACCAAATGGCAAATCACCTTGAAAGAGCGCGGGAAACGGCCTCTTTTACATCAACAAATGCAGCAACAAGCCACGAAACTTGCCCTGTTTGTTAATTTGGTTACTATTCACAGAAAAAGCGACAATAAGAAGCTGGATGTAAGCAGCGCTTTTGAAATTAACGGCAAACGAAATAACGGCCCTTCGCAACAAGATTTACTCCCTATTACATTTCTAACTTCGTTGGCCGGAGTGCCCAAAAGCGATGGCACTTTGCTTTTGCGCGCTGACATAGGGGCGTATCAATGGGCGATGCACAACCCCAAAACGCCCCAGGCTACCTTTACTCGCTCTAAAAAGCTGTCTTTGCCGCTGATAGTTCAAGAGGTGCGACAAGAAGGACAAGTCGTTCGAATCCCAGAAGTTTCGCGTGATTGCCCGCTTGCTTTGATTAAGGCAGAGGCGGTAGAAGGGCGTAGTTGGTGGGTTATAGGAAAAGGAAAGCCTACCGGCACATGGCAGATAAACGCCACGGTAAAGTTTAACGGCTCACTTCTCGCAAAACGCAATAGACCTCAATTCCGCTGGGTTGATTCTTATGTTGAAGATGAAAAAGGGCGCAGAATAAAGCTTAAAGGCACCAACTATTTTCTGGTGAAAATCAATACTCTTTCAGTTCAGTTTCCGGGGCCGTTAGAAACGATGAATACGGTTTCGATTACAAAATAGGGGATATCCTGCTTCCCAAAGATGCTAAAAAATTAACATTTCACAGCCTTGTTTCAGCCAATGATGCGTGGCCACTTGAAATTACAGCCGTTATTCCCAAAGAAAATAATCTGTCACCTTCGCCACTACGACTGAAAACCGTAAAGTTTTCAGAGACGCCTGATAAAAAGGGCTTGCGTGCTTCCGTTGAGATGGAACAAGCCAGTGAAAAGGCCAATGCCTCAGAAAGCGTTGTTGGAGATTGGTCGCAGCATATGGTTCTGGGGCAAGGCGCACAGCAGACAGTGATAACCTCAACCCAATGTAACGGTGGCGAACTTGGCCCCATTTGGTGTCTCGATTACAATTTTTCTCTTCCGGGCTTCATGCCGCCTGGCCCCGCCGTTTTCAAAGCGCAAATTAAATTGCGCGGTTTCGACTGGGTAACAATTGAAAAACCAGTCCCGCCCGGAATACTCAACAAATTCAGGAACACCCCAAACAAACTCTGATCATGAAACGCAAAGAACTGTCTTGGATGCTGTTACCGTGCCTGTTGATCTTAGGTTTAGGTTGGTATTTTACGCGTAGCCGGGAAGCTGCCAGCAAGCTGCGGGTGAGAATAGACGAAATCAAACTGGTGCCGGCCACGCCGCGCGATGTGGCGCGGGGCTATGATTCGGTTGTTCTTATCGAAGCCACCATGCGAGCGCCGTCCGGCGTTGAGTTAGGTTACTTTATCCACAATGGGCAACAAAGCAGCATGAACTATCAACTCCAGATTGTGAATTCGACAGGCAGGTTCGTGCAATCGGTTAATAATCCAGGACAATTAACCCGCGATGAGCAAGCGCATTTGTGGAAAGAGCAGATAACTTATCCATTTAAACTTTCGCAGATTCCCGCGAGCCGTGACGCCTTATTTGTGCGTGTTCAAGCGCACGGCGAAGTGTATTCACTGTCAAAAGACAAGTATTTGCATCGAGCACACAGCGACTGGCATAAATTACAGGTGCGCGCACCAAATCAGCAGATCAAAACACCAGTCGTAACCAAAGCGCGCCCTTTCAAACTCATTGGCATTGAATCAAAAGCCTCCGCCAATCCCGGCATAAACTACCACCTTACTTTTTATGTAGAGCTTTTTGAGCCGCTGCAACTCGTTCCCGGACGCGGCAGAGTATCGCTTGATAAATCGCAGGTTTTCATTGATGGCAAACCAATCGCCGATGATAATGGAACCGCCTACTCTCCAGGGCGAAATCCGATGGATACTCAAAAACACTTTGCCCTGCCGCCCAAATGCCGCAATGCAAAGTTCAAAGGCGAATTGTCCATCAACGAATGCTGGCCGCTGCCGGTCGAAGTCGAACTGCGCAAGAACGGCAAAGACATTCAGCGCCCGATGCCGAAATTGCCGACAGATTTGCCCCCATTATGAAACGCAAAGAATTACTCTGGATGATTGTGCCCTGCTTGATGCTGGCTTTATTTGCCATCGCATTGCGCGGCAGGCCGGGCGCGACTCTGCTCATCAACGAACCTTTTGCCGTCGTGGTGGAAAAGGTTGAAAAAGAAACGCTGAAACCGGACGAGGTGGCCGATGGTTGGGACACTAAACTTAAGATCACGCTAACTCACAAAGGCCCTCAGCCAAAGTGGTGGGGGCAGCCTGTTGATAACACCGGCTCCACTGGCGGGGCACGGCTGTTTCATGACAACGCCGGAAAACAAAGCGCCGTTAAAGTGCAGAGGCCTGTCTATCCCTATGGCGACCACCTACTGTGGCGACCAAACTGGGACGCAGAAAGCGAACGTTACATCGCGCGCCTGTTGCTTCCTTTAGCCAAAGTGCCGGCGAAGCCCGGCAGTGTAAAAGTGCAGGCGCGCCTCGTTTTTGAGAACAACAACAAGCCGCTTTGCCCTCCAGCGCGCCTGGAACAAGTGGTGCGTCGCCCTGGCGAAGTGGTGCGTGTTCCCCAGGTCTCGAAAAATACTCATCTTCACATTGAGCAAGTCATCATAGATGATGCGCCTCCCGCAGCCTTGAAAGCCAATGGCTACACTGCCGGCACGCGCATCACCTGGAAAGTGCGTTACTACGATACTGGTGAAGACAGGAATTATGGTCTTGGTGTGGATGTTATGCTTTATGATGAGTATGGCGCAACTTACACCTCGAATCACTCTGGGGGTGGAGTCTTTGTCTCTCAGGAAAGACCCACCTCATCGGCAGTAGCCGACTTTGACATCAAAAGCATTCCCCGTAGCGCCGGCGCCTTAACTTTGCGCGGACAACTGGGAATTGGCTCATATTGGCCATTGAAAATCGAAGTGCCGATTCGCGATAAAAAAGGCCGCATCTTAAAAACACCAAAAGCCCCGGCGCCGTTTACTATCGGCAGCATTCAGGTGCGACCTGCCAATGCCGAGACTCAAAAAGAGGACGGCGTTGATACAATTGTTTCCATCGCCATTCACTTCACGAACCCTGCAAAAGATGCTTCCTACGACAATTGGCAGGCCGATTGGGCGCCGCATTTAGTGGATGAAACCGGCAAAGAATACTGGACTTTCACAACGCCACGTCCTGTCGGGCCGCAACCTCTGATGGGCGGCCCGACTTTCGATGGTTCAGTCAACAGCATTCAGTATTGGATTCCTCTAAGCCAGGTGCCGCTAAGCGCTAAAACTGTCAAATTAAAAACGCAAATTGGCTACAATCAGAGCACCCGCCTCCCGGTTGAAGTGTTGCTGCGTAAAAATGGCGTGACGCAATACACCTCGCAAGAACCCTGGCCCCGGTTATGAAACGCGAAAAACTATTTTGGGTGTTTCTGCTTAGAGGGAATCTTAAGCTTAACTTCCAGCGAATTCAATCCTGAGAAATCCTGAGTTTCAAAGGGAGCTATTCCCGATAATATAGTCACAGCATACACTCCGAAGGAAGATAGAAAATTAGATAGAAAGAGTTTTCATGAGTGACAACGGGTCGAATCATTCTTGCCAACGCTGCGAAGTGGTGCCGCAAGCGCCGCAGGGGCCAGGCATTATTCATTTGCAATTTCCGCTTTCGCATTCGCGTGGCAAAGTGATAGCGGCTTTGAAGCATAGCGGCGCCAATTTTAGCGAAGAAAAAGGTGCGCTTAGCATTGCTGTTACCCAAACAGAATTAATGCCCGCTTTGCAGCCTTTGGCCGAAGCGCTCAGCGCCACCGAACGCGCTGATGTGCGCGTTTTGTTTCAGCGCGAAGGGCAACTCTTGCAATTGCAGGATTATTTCGCTGTTTTGCCCTTAGATGAATTCATGGCGAAAGCGCAGAGCGGCTGGCTGGTCGCCATGCTCAGCGAAGATCGCTTGAGCAGCGTTTTCCAACCCATTATTCACTGCCAGAGTCAGGAAATCTTCGCTTACGAATGCCTGATGCGCGGCCAGGTTGAAGGCAAAACTGTTTTTCCGGGCCAAATAATTGAAGTGGCAAAAGCGGCGGGACTTTTGTTTCAAATGGACCTGGCAGCGCGGCGCGCAGCTATTACAGGTGCGGCGCAGTTCGGGCTGCAAAGCAAGATATTCATCAACTTCACGCCAACCGCGATTTATGACCCGGTCAACTGCCTGAAAAGCACTGTTGAAACCGTAGATGCAGTGGGATTACGGCGCGACCAAGTGGTTTTTGAAGTTATCGAAAGTGAACAAGTCAGTCGAGTGGCTGACTTAAACAAAATCCTCGATTATTACCGCCAGAACGGCTTTCAAGTGGCGCTGGATGATGTCGGTGCAGGCTATTCGTCGCTGAATCTATTAGCCCGCTTGCGGCCCGATTTTATTAAGCTTGACCGCGACTTGATAACCGATATTCATCAAGAGCCGGTTAAAGCTACCATCGCTGCCAAACTTTTGGAAACAGCACGTGAATTAGGCATGAAAACGGTTGCCGAAGGCATTGAGCAAAAAGAAGAGTATCAATGGCTGTGCCAACACGGCGCTGACTACGCACAAGGCTATCTGTTTGCGCGCCCGGCCTCGCCTCCGCCGATTCCCATCCGCCAGTAAGTCGTAGACTACGGGCATGAAACGCCGCGAAGTTTTGTGGATGCTGCTGCCTTGCTTGCTGTTGCTGGGCGCAGGTTGGTTTCTTGCGCGACCCACGAAAAGCCCGGCTCCTGTTGCAGTCGTTTCCACTGAACCGTTTCGTTTGCAAATCAAAAGCATTAAAAAAATGCCGATTACGCCCCATGATGTGGAGGACGGCTACGATACAAAAATTCGCGTATTGTTGGGTCATAAAGGCAAAACACCGGCACAATGGGGTGACTATAATTTCGCTAATTTTTTTAGCGATTCGCGTGTAACGATTCAGCGTGCTGGAAAATGGGTGCGCCTTCTGGACGTAGAAAAAGCGTTTAAGGGACACGGCATCCGCACTGGAGTCCACGGCTTTCAAAAAGAGCAAAACGCTTATCAGTTTGACTACCAACTACGGCTGCGCGACATTCCGGCCTCTTATGGCGCGCTGACTTTTGAAACCGACTTGTTTACGCGTTCAGGCGGGCGCGGCTATTCAGTGGTTGGTGCCGATTCGTTCAAGTTCTTACGAAAATCCGGCGTGCCTTCGGTAAGAGCGAGTCTTACAGCGCGACAAGCGGGCGAAACAATTCAATTGCCGCCCGTCTCACGCGACCCGCAAATCACCGTGCGCAAAGTAGTGGTGCGTCCTTTAACCACGAAAGAAAAATTTGAAGCCCCCGCTTGCGATACCAAAGTGCATTTTCATGTCTTCTATAGCGGCCCTTTGAGTCAAAAAGAATTCACGGGCCTTAATGTCAATGTCGACCACAGTGACTCGGTTTATTTGCAAGATGCAACCGGCAAGCAATACACCTTCAACACTTTACAGACAACCAGATCTGACGAAACAGAAACAAAGCGCCGTCAAATTGTGGGCTTCTACATCAACTTGCAGCAAGTGCCCAAGCGCAACGGCAAAGTAACGCTGCACGCGGAGTTACGCGTTGGAGACAACCGGCCTTTAAAAGTGCAAGCCACAGTGCGCCCGGCGCCGAAAGACAAAGGCGGCAAACCATGAAACGCCGCGAACTACTTTGGATGCTGCTACCTTGCCTCCTTTTCGCAGGTATTGCGTTGTGGTTGCGCCCGCAAGAAAAGCGAACTGCGGCGCGCGATTCGGCTCTGGAAGCGTTGCAGGCCCGCCAGAATGGCCCATTTGAACTGATTATAGAGAAGGTTGAAAAGCGCCTTATTCCTGCCCAGGATGCCTTTGACGGCTATGACACCTACGTAATAGCTACCCTGGGTCATAAAGGCAAAACGCCAGCCTGGTGGGGCAAAATCAGCGGTGATTACACCCATAACACCGGCTCCGCTCATCTATTCCGTGTGCAGAATAACAAAGCAACACAGATGAGAGACGATGTTTATTATTGGCGGCCCAGTTTCCTGCAAAAGACCAATAAATACGAGGCGCGTTTTCTCTTAAAATTGCGCCAGATTCCACGCACAGATGACAAAATCGTGTTGCGTGCAAATGTCGCCATTGAAGATGCGCGCTGGCCTGGTAAAGCTATTTCTCCCATAGTGCCGCTCAATTTTGTGGTGCGACAACCCAGGCAAATTATCTCCATGCCGGCAGTGTCGCGTGATCCACAGGTTACGATTCGCAAAATCGAAATCAAGAAGCTTAACCCGGCTAGGCAAAACGCCATTAGCAGCGAGTATGCCGAGGTGCAGGTTCATTTACTCGACATGGGAAATGACGGCAGCAACGCCACTAACAACAGTATTAGTGTTTACACCCCAAAACTGGTGGATGACAAAGGCCGAGTGATTTCGCCTGACAAGAGTTGGAATAGTCATATCAGCACAAAAGAGGGTCCAGGGCGCCAGCGCATTTTGGTTTATAAGTTGCGCCTGAAGGCTTTTTCCCCTAAAGAGCGCACTGTGATTTACGAAAGTAAAGTCTCGTGCGGGCGCCGTTGGCCCTTATCATTCCGTGTTCCACTGCGTCGCAATGGCCAAGATTTGAGCGGCATCGTAACGGCATTACCTGAAAGAAGTTCACCATGAAACGCCGCGAACTGTTTTGGATGCTCATTCCCTGTCTTCTCTTTGCAGGTATGGCGCTTTGGATGCGCGCCCGCGAAGCGAAGTTGCCGCCGGATGATGGCCGCATTGGCCTGGTCATTGAGAAGGTTGAAACGCGTCCAATCAGGGCCAAGGATGCCGCCGAGGGTTACGATACCGAAGTCGCGGTGATTCTGAATTATAAAGGGCCAAAGCCTTCCTGGTGGGGCAAGCAAAGCGGTAATTATGGCGGTTCAGAACATAACGCGCGCTTGTTCTACGAAGCCAATGGTAAGATGAAAGCAGCCAAACTGCCGCCGCATTTTAAAGACGCGCCGCCAATCTTTTACTGGCGTCCGGGTTGGAAAAGCGATACCGAGCGTTACGAAGCGCGCTATTTTTTGAAGCTTTCAGCGTTGCCGCCACGCCCTGAAAAAACCGTGCTACGCAGTAAGATTGCGGTAGAAGATAGCGCACTTTCGCCTCATGTCGTTTTGAGTCAATCTGTGCCACTTGTTTTTACCGTTCGTCAGCCGAAGCAGATTGTGAAACCGGCCCAGGTGTCGCGTGATCCGATGCTACGCATCATCAAAACCGAAATCAAAAAGCCAACTGCTGCCGAGCAAAAAACTAATGGCGGTTACGATACCGAAGTGCAAATATCACTGCTTGATTTAAAGCCCAATGACCCCGGTGGCTCAACGCACGGCGGAGATGAGGTTGTAGACGAAAAAGGCAACCAGATTCGTGGAGGAAAAGGCTGGAGCACCAGTTCAGGAACCACAGCGTCCGATCCGCTACGGCCTATCTTAAAATTCGGTTGCACCTTAAAAGCCTACCCGCGTTCGCAACACAACATCTTCGTCAAAATGAAATACTCGCAGGGCGACCGCTGGCCGTTAATTGTAAAAGTGCCACTGCGCTTAAACGGCAAGGAGATAAAAGGCAAAGTGCAAGCGAAGCCGGAACCTTTTGAGCAGAAATCCAGTTAGCTTTTAGATTTTATTGGGGCAGCGCTACTTTCATTGCAGAAGCATCATTACGCCTTTTTGGAAATTTTGCGGAGAGCAATTTCCACAAACGCAGGGATACCATTTTTTCCACAGTGCGCCCCGATAGCCACCAGCCTAAAAGCAAACCTATAACGGCACCCGCCGCCACCTGATAACCATGATGATACTGTGAAGCCACCCGCGAAAGCGCCACAATGGTCGCCAGGCCAAACCAGGGCACGCTCAAAGCAGGACGCGATAAATGAATCAGCCAAGCCAAAGCGAAAACCGAGACGGCGTGACCGCTGGGAAAACCGTAGAGAATTTCAATCGGGCTGGTATTGGGACGTGGCAAGCGCAGAGTTAACTGGCAAAGTGGCACAAGGATATAAATCATTAACAAGGCATCTAAACCGGCCCAGCAGGTCGGCTTGCCCACACTACAATGACGCCAGAGCAACCAGACGCTCATGATTAAGTAGCCATCGTAGAGCGCTTTTTCCACCCACACGGAAGAGGGCAGTGCGAGTTGCGCTAAAGGCAAATTGCAGCCCATGATGGTAAACGCCAACGCCCATAACGCGATTTGATGGTTGCGTAACTCTTCCCACCAATTTCCCCTATGCTTTGGAGTGTGTGCCATGCCCGGCGCAATGGCAAATCGCTTACCATTACAAAGAAAACATCTGGCTGGCCCCGCACAGTGCCTTCAATCTTCGCTATAATGCCTCGCGCCGTAAAACCCTCGACTCATAAGGAAATTTGACTATGGAACGAACCTTAATTGCCATCAAGCCCGATGGCGTGCAGCGTGGCTTAACCGGAGAAATTCTGGCACGCTTTGAAAAGCGTGGCTTCAAAATCGTAGCAATGAAGATGCTGACCCTGCCTCGCGAAACGGCGCAGGAGCATTATGCCGAACACAAAGAAAAGCCGTTCTTCAGCGGCCTGGTAGATTTCATCACCAGTTCACCGGTTGTAGCGGTTGTCCTCGAAGCGCCCAATGCCATTGTGCTTTCGCGTGCCATGATCGGCGCGACCGACCCGCTCAATGCGGCGCCGGGCACCATTCGCGCTGATTTAACCTGCGATAAACAGATGAACCTCATCCACGGCAGCGATTCACCCGAAGCCGCCGCACGCGAATTAAAACTCTGGTTTCCTGAATTAGAAAATTAATTATCCTCCACAGAGACACGAGGCAAGACAGGAAAAGAAATGATGTAAAAAAGGAAGATGGCAGTCCCATGTCTCTTGTCTTCTTAGTGTCTCTGTGGAGGATAGTTAGTTTTGGTGCGTTTTCAGTGGGCGCGTTTTTAGCTCGCAGTGTCTGGCATTTGACTTTTTTCGCCATAGCATTTTTGATGCTTGCGCCGTTCGCGGTTATTTTGATAGCCCACCCATAGCACGCTTAATTACTGTGGTCACGGTTAAAGTTCCCTTAGATACGCCTTTGTCAGCGCGATTTTGCGGCTTGTGTTCCAATCAGGGCATTTACAACCGGCTCAGGTATACCTTTTGCTTCCCACCTTTGTGCAACTTCATCACTTCCGGTAAAATTATTACAATCCAATAACCCTTGATTGAATGCTTTTGTGGGCTTTACTACACAATATCATTTTAATGTAGTTTGCATAGTTGCTTGGCCGAGTGAGCCGAGTGAGTAGGCGCTGCTGCAAACAGGGTTAACGTCAACAATTATCGTCCTGATGAAACATTAGGATTGCACCAAAACAGAGTTAAGGAGAGAGCATGAATCAGGAAATGTTGGACAAAGCAGGCCCGGCGATCATTGCGGTCGTTGTTCTGGCGGTTCTGGTGGCCGGTTATGTCTTTATGAAGCGTAGCGATACGGCAAGTCAGCCGTTCGGGGTCGCACCACCTGGCGTCGTGCAACAGGCCATGCAACAAGGGCAACAAAAAGCGCAGCAACAGCCCCGAAGCGCCGCGCCAAATGCGGCACGCACTAATAGCTCTCCAGGCACTGCGCCCGTTGCGCCTGCTGTGCCCGCTGCGCCTGCTGCGCCTGCTGCGCCCTAAGAGTAAAATCTGTCTTAGAGCGACGATGTTATATTCCTCGCCCTGTCATTTTTGCCGGGGAATTAATATCATATCGTTAACGCGCTGTTTATAAATGATTAAGACGGGGTAAAATGATTGCGACTTAACTAAGGTTTCGTTGCAAGGGCCATTCGGTTTCAATGGCACGGCCAGATAATAACGGAGGAATTTAGATGAACCATCGTTCTGTGACTTGGCACTCCACACGGTCACCAAAGGGTTTTACTCTCAAAGGCTTTACCCTTATTGAATTGCTTGTCGTCATAGCCATAATCGCGCTTCTTGCGGCCATTCTGTTTCCGGTTTTTGCCAGGGCGCGCGAAAATGCACGGCGTTCGAGCTGTGCTAATAACCTGAAGCAGATTGGCCTTGGTTTCGCGCAGTATACGAACGACTATGACGGCGCATATCCGATGACGCGCGCCAATTGGGCTCATAGCTCAGGTAATCAATCTGATTTTGACTGGACGTCCGGCACTGTTCCCGATACCCCTTTTGGACAGTGCGACTTCAGGCACTTCGGGTGGGAGCATGCCATCTTTCCTTACGTCAAAAGCGCGCAGATGTTTCGCTGCCCCTCCGCATCGCAGAATTTGCCGGAGAACACAAACCCCGGTGTGGATAATGCCGCGTGGAGCGCAGGCATTACACAGTATGCCTCGAACCAGCGCGTGACAGGCCATTGGAGCTACTCGGTAGATCGCAACACCGCAGCAGATGAGTGGGGCTGGGGCGCACGCACCGCTTCGGATACGCAACTGGGCTTTCCGGCAGCGACCATTTTGGCAATGGACGGCACAGCCGGCGGCATGTCCGCACAAACAGTGCATGAAAGCGGTGGTTGGGGTGCTGCCGATACGGACCCGGAAAACTCAATTGATGGTCTCACAGGCACAGTCCCTCATCAGATAACCGGTGGCCTGGGCAAAGATCAATCGGACTACGCCGGTAATGGAATTGCTCCGGGGCGGCGCCATTTGGATGGTGCCAATTACCTGTTCACCGATGGTCATGTGAAATGGCATGCCGTTACCTCTATTGAGATCACCAAGAACGATACGGCCAAGCGCACAGGTCAGTCGCCGACCTTCTGTATTGACAAGGACTGTGATGATAATGCTTAACGGTTGTCACACTTGACCGTTAAGCCTGGACGTTAAACTTTGGGTGGCCATTTCATACTTATTAGCAGCGTAAGCAGAACAATGCTTCGTCAATAATTTCCTTTCGGCTGATTAATCGGCGGCTCCATTCTCATGGAGCCGCCGGTTCTCATTTACCACCTTTCCCTGTTCAGCTTCCGGCGTGCAACTGCCTTCGCCTCCTCTTTTTTATGAAACGAAAATCTCCGGCTATTTCTGGAACGTCCGCGTCCCTGCCCGATTCCCAGCCTGAATCGGTGGTTTCATCATTTGCTGAATCCGATGTTGCCACGTCGAAGGGGTCACAGTCGTGGGATCGCCGCTGGGGCGGATTGGTGGCAGTGGTTTGCATCTTGGTGGGTGCCTGGTTTCTTCAACAGCGCTATTTGGCCGCTCACCGCTTGCTGCCCGACGCGCCGGACGTTTCAACACTTGATCCGAAAATGGTCGAATTGGGCAAGCGCTCCGTGGCGTTGCAGGCAGAGCTTGCCAAAAACCCACGCGACTCGAAAGCGCGATGGGATTTGGCTGATGTCTACCAAAAATTGGGGCAGCCCCAACTTGCGCACCAGCACTTGGAAATCATCGCCAAAAATGAGCCTAACAGCATTGAGGCACGCCTTGGCCTGGCGAACATCCAGTTAGCTTATGGTCACTTAAACCGCGCCGAACAACAATTTCGCGCCATTACCAGGCAGTTTCCCAAAAAGCACAGCACGGGCGAGGCCTGGGGCGGGTTGGCCGCGATTTTCTATCATCAGGGGCGCTACATTGAGGCCGAAGCGGCGGCGCGCCAGGGCTTGCGTTATCAAAGCGGCGCGCCCAATTTGGTTTTTATCCGTTCGTCGGCTATTGTTGAACTCGCGGCACGCCATCCTCATCCGCGCATCTACGCCGAAGGCGTAAAACTGGCGCTTATTGGTCTCAAAGACGTGCTGGCAAACTGGCCGGAAAAGGGCGAGGTTTATTATAAAGTTGGCCGTGCCTACGTTGTGCTGCAAGATTCAACCAATGCGCTGAAATATTTGCGCCGTGCTAAAGAGTTGCTGCCGGAGCGCCCGGAAGTGGATGTGCTGCTTGCCAGGGCACTAAACGCCAAGGGCAAAGGCGCGATGGCGATCCAAGTGACCGAAGAAGCGCTCAAGCGCCATCCGCAAAACGCCGAGTTACACAGCATTCTGGGCCAACTGTTTTATCTAAGTGGCGCGCCCAACCGCGACCAGCGCATGTATGACGCCTTTAAAAAAGCAAGCGAGTTAAACCCGCAAGAAGCCATTTACCATCAGCGCTTCGGCACAGCGTGCATGACTCTTGATCGCCAGAAGGAAGCGCAAGAAGCGTTTGAGCAAGCCTTAGCGCTCAACTCCAATCTGGCATATCCATATCAACAGTTGTCGAAGATTTACCGGCGGCAGGGCAAGACGAAATTGGCTGCCCGGTTCGCCGAAGCCGCGCAGGGCATGGCCGCCAATGAGCAGCAGTTGAACGAAATCGAAACCTTTTTGCAGGCCAAGCCCAATCATCCGCAGGCCTTAAAACTGCATCGGATTCTCGGCGACCGCTATCGCGATTTGGGCTTACTGAACGCCGCGCGCAACGAGTATTTCTTCATTCTTCGCAAACGCCCCAACGACCCTGCGGCCAAAAAAGGCATTGCCGCCATGGACAAACTTGAAGCGCGCCAGCGCCAGGAGTTGGCGCGCCAGGGCGAACTACAGGGCGCAATTCATAGCTCAACGAGCGAATCTATCGGTGAACTTGCCGGTAAAGAGGCAGCTCGATGACGCAGCGGCTGTCAAAGAAACACAGCATGGCGTTGGGAATGGCGTTGAATGTGAGCTTCAAGGCAATAATCGGCGTGGCAATCTGCGCGATTTTGCTACCCTTAGCGGGCTGTGAGAACCTTCGCGCCACTGCAACCAAGGCCGCAATCAAGAACGAAAAACCAAAGGCTTACGTGGCGCAGTTCGTGGACGCAACCGAAAAAGCCGGGGTTAGTTTCCGGCAGTTTCATGGCGGCTGCGGCGATATGTATTTCATCGAACAAGTCGCCTCCGGCGCGGCATTCCTTGATGCCAATGGTGACGGCTTTCTCGATATCTATTTTCCTCAACCACAGCCCCTGGGGCGCTGCAAATCGCAGTTCAAAGAAAAATTGACGCACCGCCTGTATTTGAATGACGGTCAGGGGCGTTTCAAACTCGCACCTGAGGCATTTGGCGGCGTGGGAACCGATTACGGTATTGGCGCTTCCACTGCCGATTACGACAACGATGGCGATGTTGATCTTTATGTCACTTGTTACGGGCGCAGCACGCTGTTTCG
>DASWNL010000625.1:0-8607 GCA_036399215.1 Abditibacteriaceae bacterium | reverse complement strand
CATACTCATACCACAGTTTCGCCGTAACACCTGAACCATCAGAGTTATTACCCGAACCATCAGGGTTATGCAGCGGAGCAGTTTTGCCATAACCATAATATTGATTGACGATTGAATTTGGCAGCAATCCGCCCGTAATTGGCCCTTCGCCCGCAAAGTGATGCTTGCCTCCGCTTTGCGAATCCTTCCACGTCACATGGAAGTTGTATTCACCTGTGAAGTAAAAATCTCCGCTTGTGGAGCCATACTCATCGGTAACGAACATTCCCATGTAAAGATAGCCGTATATTTCATGGAGAGGATAAGACTGGCGCGGAGCGTTCTTATAATAGTCAAAGTAGTGAGAATCGGTAAAGTTGGTTTGAGACTGATGAAATGAATCGCACCACCAACGGGCCTGAAGGCCAAGTCGTTCATTGGCGGTATCATCACCTAAAGCGCCCCAACCACGGACACCTCTGGTCGGTTTGCCGACAAGTTTAAGCTGATAGCAAAAGTTAGGTTTAAGACCGGTGGCATTGATCTTTCCCACGAAAAAAGAGGTGCCTGGCGCCTGGTCATAAGTTAGAGTGACCGTGGCGTTACCATAGTTAAAGGTTTGTTTTGTCTCTCCGGTTGAGCCGAGAAAAGCGTTGAAATCCCGCTCAGCATGGTCAGATACATCCCGCCAACGCTCGGCCTTTGAAGGCCAGGGGTCATTAAATGGCTTAAGCTGCACCGTATGCGGCACATTAATGGTTTCAACAGGTTGCGGGGGAGTTAAAACAGGGGTCTGGGCGTTTACTCTCTGAAGAGCAGGCGCAGAAAACAACGCTACCACTAAAGAAACGCCATAAGAGAGGCGAGGTAGAAGTTTCATGAAATCTTCACAAATATAAAATCAGCCCTGTTAAGCTTCAAGGCTCGCAGAGATGATACATCAAACAACTTGAAATTGATATGGAAAATCCCTGATTTTCGGTTATGTATCTAATAGATTTATAGTTATCAATATCTATCTGCTGTGCCAGACGGCCAGAATAGCAGCGGCGCCCAACGTGGCGGAAATGGCATACATCAAGAGCGAAATTTTGCGCGGCGTAAAGCCGCGTTCGAGCAGGCGATGGTGCAAATGGCCCCGATCCGCTTTCCAGGGGGCTTGCTTTGCCAGAGTGCGCCGAATGACGGCCCAAATTGTGTCGGCGACGGGAATGCCTAAGACCAGCATCGGCACGCCGAGGGCCGTCGCAGCAGCGGTTTTCGCTGAAGCTGCAATGGCGATGGCGGCCAGCCAAAAGCCGATCAAAAGCGCGCCGGTATCGCCTAAGTAAATCTTCGCGGGTGGGAAATTCCATCGAAGGAAGCCAAAACAAGCGCCGCTAACGGCGGCGGCAGCAGCGGCGGCCCAGGTTGCGTTTTGCAGAACTTCAATAACGGCCAAACTGCCTGCCGCAATAGCGCATACGCCGCTGGCTAAACCATCTACGCCGTCTATGAAATTGATGCCATTCATCAAGATGAGCGCCCAGAATTCGGTAAGGAGCAGCGACTGCCAATCGGCCAAAACCTGTGTGCCCGCCGTAAAGGGCAGGGTTTGGATGCGAACATTGCCGCGCCACATCAAGTAAACGATAAGAATCTGACAGCCGAACTTGGCCCATGCCGGCAACTCCCATTTATCATCGGCCATGCCGAGCAGCAAAATTAAGGCGCCGCAACCGAAGAAGACTGTGGACAGATGCAGCGTTTGCCGCGTTTGCTCAATCAGAAGGGGAGTGTTGGACGGCGCTAACAAGCGCGCTTCGGCTACACCCGGTTGGCGCCATAATAAAGCGGCTACGACCACGCCTGCAAAAATCGCCAACCCGCCCCACTGCGGCATTGGCTTATCATGAGTGCGCCGTCCGCCCGGATGCGCGAGCGCGCCACACTTGAAAGCCAAAGCGCGCACTACAGGCGTTATCAAAAGCGCCATAAGAAACGCCGCAATAAACGCCGCTATGGGCGAACCTTTCAGCGGAGCAAGCATGATATTTTTGTCTCTCGCAAAGACGCAACGTTGCTAAGGGAGTGAGGAATAGCCGCGAAAAAGCGCAAAATTCACAAAAAACGGCAAAGAAATTTGTGTTTTTTGTGAATTTTCGCGGCCATCTTCTTCACTTTATCTCTGTGTCTTTGTGGTTCGCGTTAAACGTAAAGCGGAAAGCGTTCGCAGATTTGCGCAACCTGGCTTTGCAAGAGTTCTAATTCTTCTTCGTCCTCGCGCTTTTTGACGGCCTGGCAGATGATGTCGGCGATCAGGCCCATCTCTTCTTCTTTAAGGCCACGCGTGGTTAAAGCCGGAACACCTAAACGCACGCCGGAAGTAACCAGAGGCGGACGCGGGTCGAATGGAATCTGATTTTTGTTGCAGGTGATGCCGACGTGTTCGAGCAAGGCTTCGGCGTCTTTGCCGGTAATATCAGCGGGCGTTAAGTCAACCAAAACCAGATGGTTATCGGTTCCGCCAGTGACCAAACGCAAACCGCCGGCGATTAAACCGTCGGCTAAAGCGCTGGCATTGAGACGAATCTGGCGTTGATATTCTTTAAATTCGGGCTTAAGCGCTTCTTTCAAGCAGACGGCTTTGGCGGCGATAACGTGCATCAGCGGGCCGCCCTGAATGCCGGGCATGATGGCTTTATCAATCGCCGTCGCGTGTTCACTCTTACAAAGGATTAAACCGGCGCGCGGGCCGCGCAGAGTCTTATGCGTTGTTGTGGTAACTACATCGGCGTGCGGCACGGGGTTAGGATATTCGCCAGCGGCGACAAGACCGGCAACGTGTGCCATATCCACCATGAATAAGGCGCCGATTTCGTCGGCGATTTCGCGGAAATTTTCCCATTCAATGGCGCGCGGATAGGCTGAAAAGCCAGCGATAATCATTTTGGGCGAGTGTTCTTTGGCTAAAGCGCGCACTTCGTCGTAATCAATGCGCTCGGTTTCTTTGTTCAGGCCATAAGAAATGGGGCTATACAGTTTGCCGCTGAAGTTCATCTTGTGGCCATGCGTCAAATGACCGCCAGCGGCCAAGTTCATGCCCAGAAAAGTGTCGCCAGCCTGCAACAAAGCTAAAAACACGCCGGCATTGGCCTGACTTCCCGAATGCGGCTGCACATTGGCGTGTTCGGCACCAAAAAGCTGCTTGGCGCGCTCAATGGCAAGGTTTTCAACAACGTCCACTTCATCGCAGCCGCCGTAATAACGCTTGCCGGGATAGCCTTCGGCGTATTTGTTGGTCATCACGCAGCCCGTCGCTTCAAGAATCGCTTCGGAGACGAAGTTTTCCGAAGCGATCATTTCTAAGGTGTTGCGTTGGCGGTTTAATTCGGCATCAATGGCGGCAGCCACTTCAGGGTCACTCTGGCGTAAATGCGGCATTTCAAAAGACATGGACGTTTTCCTTTTTAATAAGGGCGGGTTGTAAATAAATTTGGCGAAAGCCCTTCACTGTTTAGCCGCGCGCGGCGCGTTTTGCAATTTTGAAATCAGTATAAGTGTGACTCTATATGTCATTGATTCCGCTTTATACTGCTGTTTCATCCATGAAACGTTGGCCTCTCGCGCTTTTTCTTTGCTGCTGGTTGTCGATTCTGCTCGCGCCGCCTTTGCGACAGATGTTTTGGATGCAACTGGCCGGCACGGAACTTTCGAGTAAATATGGCACTGTGGGTTATGGTGGTTGGGCTTATGGGCCTTTCTGGATTGGGAAGAACGAACCAGATTTTGTATTGCAAGAACATTCTAATGACGTGCGTGTTTTAGCTGTTGAGTTGGAAAACAAGTTTGTGAAGTATTCCAAACCCGAAAAGCCGCGTCCGTTTTTCAAACAATACGATCAACTCATCAACCGTTATCCCCACCAAAGTTGGCTCCTCGCGCGTCGCTTGCTGCATACCATAGCATGGATACAACATGACCGTTTGGGCGGCGAACTGGATGATGCTTATGCTGCACAGCGCAAGTCCTTAGGTGAAGCTTCCCCTGAACGCAAGAAGACAAAACCCAACTTTACACCCGCCGAATTAAACCAAGCCTTAAATCTCGCGCGGCGTGGGCAGAAAATGGAGCCGGATAATGCTTTTTACGATTGGGTAGAAGCCTACTTGTTGTTTGCTTCATGGAATGACAACGCCGCTTGGCCCATCATAAAACGAGCCTCACATAAACCTCGCTTTGATAAGCATGACCGCGAATGGGCGAAGGCTGCTGTCTTTTGGGCCAAAGACAGGGTGGGACGACCTTTGTTGCTGGAGGAATTGATATTTATTCACATCACAACTTACGACTATTGGTTAGGCCAAACTCGCTATATGGGGCGTATTATCACATGGGAGCGCATGAAGGCCAGCCGGCGTGGTAAGCATCAAACGGCATTGGATATTTCGGGTGACTTTGCGCGCTTGATGTTTAAAGCGGCCCAGCAATCTTACTTGGGGGTGGAAATGGGTTCTTTGTCCTCAATTGGTCGCATGGCTTTGCGAGGAGATGACAATGGCCAGACGAAAAAAATAAAGTCCCCACCTGAAGAAGACCCGCATCGCCTCGAAAAGTATTACAAGGCGCGAGCACAGCTTTTTGCTGATTATGCCAATCAACACGGGCGCCGCGCCTTAGCGAATGAGATGATGTCAGCCAGCGTGGAAAGTGGGAAGCTCATGGACGTATACAGGCGAACTCAAAGTAAAGAACTTGAATATGGCATGGAGCCACGTCCGCTCATTCATGCTATTTCAATATGGTGGGCAGCAGGAATGCTGCTGCTTTTACTGGCGACGCTTTTGGTTTTATGGCTGGCATTAAGCGCGCTTTTGCGATGGCTAAAGGTGCCAAATTTATCAATTCAACAGCGTGACCGCATGAAAACCTGTAGTGCCGGTGTGTTGATAGCGGCCTTTTTTCTTAGCCTCGGCTTATGGATGGGTGTCGGTTGGCAAACTACTTTTTATATCGGCTTTGATAATTTCTTGGATAAGCCGTGGCTTGCTTTATCCTTACTGTTTTTTTGTTTCTCCTTAGTGCAAACCATCGCTTTTACTGATTGGTTTTGTGAACGAATTGCTCGACTTCATCAAGAACACAAGCAAGAAGATAGGACAGATGAGAGTGGCACAAAGGATAGATTTCATCAACGCTTTAAATACTGGCAAAAGTTGCAGGAAACGCGTTGGGTTTCGTGGTCTATCGGCTTGGCGTTGGATATAACCGCAGGGGCGTTGGCGTTATGGTGGATATGTCTCTTAACCGGCATTGTCGAGTCAATCCCCATTCCTGCCGACTCGTTTTTTCATTTCTGGCCTGACCAACAATTTAATTTAACGTCAGTGCATCCCTTGTGGGCTTTATCGGCTTTTATGGTCGTGATGGTAGTGCGCTGGACGCGGTTCTTGTTTCTATCTACCATCGAAACTAAACCACGCGTCGCCTATCAATTGCGCCTCTTACAGCAAACTTTTGGCGCGTTTTTACTAACCGGCAGCGTAGCGTATTGTCTTTTGCTGCTGGTCTCCATACCTTTACGTGCCCGTGCCAATGAGCAGATGAATCAAATAATCGAACGTGGTGAAGTGGCGTTGCTGCTCGAAAACTACAACACGTTGCCAAAGACTAAATAACGCCGATGCTGCCACACTCCTTGCGATGAAACGCCGCTGGCCCCTGCTTTTATTTCTCTTTTGCTGGCTGCTGATTCTGCTTGTGCCACCCTTGCGGCAGATGTTTTTTGTGCAACTGCGTGGCGATGGGTTTTATCGCGGCTGGGCTTATGGGCCGGTGCCGTCTTTGGGTAATGAATTCGATGCGCAAAAATTAGATGTCGAAAACATAGCCGATGTGCGTGTTTTGGCGGTAGTTGCTGCCGAGCAGGGAAATGCCACCGGCGCTTTGGATGCGCTGATCGAAAAACACCCGCAGGAGGCCTGGCTTTTGGCGCGTCGCTTACGATTAAGCATCCGCGAAATGCAACTTGATCGCACCGGGGGCGAGCTATCCGACTCGAAGCTGGCACAAAATCAGGCCGCGAAAATTCCTTCGCCCGAACGATTGAAAACCAAAGCCAACTTCACTCCTGCCGAATTAAATAAAAGCCTTGCTTTAGCGCGGCGCGGGCAAAAATTGGAGCCGGATAATGCCTTTTGGGATTGGATGCTGGTTTATCTCTTGATGGCTGGTTGGCGCGATGAAGAAGCGTTTGTCGTTCTGCAAGGCGGTTCGCACAAACCGCATTTCAATGCCCATCAACGCGAATGGCTTGAAGCGCGCCAGGTTGCGCACGAAGCCTATTATCAATCTCCTCAACCGCCCGAAGCGGTGTTGTTCTTTCAATTTGCCATAGGGCCAGATGACTTTCCTATTAATAGCAGACAGCGCGCAATGGCGCGGATTATTGTATGGCAGGGAGTGAAAGCGCAACGGCGCGGCGATCATCAAAAGGCATTGCAAATTTTCACGGATTATGCGCGGTTGCATTACACCGCGAAACGGGAAGCCTATTTCTTCATTGATGAAATGGTTTACTCCGCGATTGGCGCCATCGCCCTCAGTCGTGCCGGAGAACGAGACATTATCGCACGCAAACGAATTCAAAGCAGTGATAAAGCTATGTCTGAAAAGCGCGCTCGTCTGACGGCCAGGCAAGTGCAGGTTTATGCTACAACGCATGGACAGGCAGCTTTGGGCCGCGAAATGGCTGGTTTAGCGATAGAAGAAGGTAAACGCAGCGATCAATTACGGCGTGCTTCTGGAGAGCAATACGCCTATAGCGGTTTTGATGCGCGTCCCGTTATTTGGTCGGTTTCTCTTTATTGGGCGGCGGCTTTACTGCTTCTACTATTGCCGATGCTTTGTTTCTGGTGGCTTCTTGTTGGCTGCGCTTTGCGCTGGGCGAACGTGCCGATACTGGAACGGGAGACTAATGATATAAAGCGCAGCGTGGTTGTTGCTACGGGATGGACGGCGGTTCTATGGATAATTGCCTTTGCCCTGGGCGGCGGTTGGAGTTTGGCGCTTGGCATTTTTCTTATGGAGAATCCGCTTCGCTTTGTGGCTGGCTCTGTCTGCTTGATTCTCGGTTTACTGTGGCCGATTCCCTGTGCGTCGTGGATAGTCAAACGCCGCGCGCGAAAACGCCAGAATGAAGCACAAAATGTGATTGTGCGTGGCGCACGGGCGAAATTGGCTGCCAGTTGGAGCCGTTTTCGGCTTGTTTCCTTTTTGCAAATCAGCGCTTTGTATATGTTGACAATGGCGTCGGCCTTTTGGTGGTTATGCGCAATGACGGCGCAGAATCAAATGTCCTGGCTTTCAACTTTTGAATTGGATATTGGTGAAGTTACCTTGCCGGAAGTGTTGGATGGTTTAGCCAATGCCTTCCCCTTATGGCCGCAACTGCTCTTTGCCGGTGTGCTGGCGCTGTTATGGCTACGCGAAATTTTTGCACCCGATAAATCGCGTGCTGCTTATCAACTGCGCTGCTGGCACGCCGTTTTGAGCTATCTCATCACAACGGCAGGCGTGAGTTATCTGATGTTGCTAATCTTTTTACTTCCCCTGCGTGCCAGTGCCGATCTTGCAGTAAAACAATACATCCAACGCGGCGAAGTTGCCTCAATGTTGCAAAACTACAGCGCGTTGTCAAAGCCCCGCTAATTTCGATGCTGTCAGGCACTTTGTGATGAAATGCCGCTGGCCGTTGCTTTTACTACTTTTCTGTTGGCTGCTGATTCTGCTCGTGCCCTCTTTGCGGCACTTGTTCCGGGCGCAATTGTTTGGCGATGGATTTTATCGCGGCTGGGCTTATGGGCCGGTTCCGCAATTGACCGATACTTTCGATGCTCAAAAGTTGGATGCTCAAAGCACTTCAGACTTACGCGTGTTGGCGGTCACCGCGCCGCACGAGTTAGAAGCACTCGTCGAAAAAAATCCGCGTGAAGCCTGGCTTTTGGCGCGACTGCTTCAAAAAAGCATGGGGCAGATGCAGCTTGATCGGCAGGGCGGCGAATTATCCGACGGAAATTTGGCGCAGAATCAGGCGGCGAAAATTCCCTCGCCCGAACGCTCCAAAACCAAAGCCAACTTCACGCCCGCCGAATTGCAAAAGTGGATCGAACTGGCGCGGCGCGGCCAAAGATTGGAGCCTGATAACGCCTATTGGGATTGGTTATTGGTTTACTTTTTGATGGCCGGTTGGCGCGATGAAGAAGCATTTCGCGTTTTAGAAAGCGGTTCACGCAAACCACAATTTAATGCACATCAAGGCGAGTGGGTTGAGGCAAGGCGGGCGGCGCGTGAAGCCTATTTTGGCAATCGTCTTTCGCCCGAAGCCGCGCTGTCCATGCAGTTTTCCGCAGTGGACGATTTCTCTATTTATTCCAGGCAAAGGGAAATGGCGCGCATTATTGTCTGGCAGGGCATCAAAGCGCAGCGGCGCGGCGACCATCAAAAAGCTTTGCGCATTTTTACAGGGTTGGCGCGCTTGAATTACAAAGCTGCGCAGAATGCTTACTCTTACATTGATCAGATGGTCTATCGGGCTATCGCTACTTTAGCCCTTAGTCGCGCTATCGAACATTATGTTGGCGTCGCACC
>DASWNL010000624.1:0-2776 GCA_036399215.1 Abditibacteriaceae bacterium | reverse complement strand
AAAGTGAACTCTTCGCCACCATAACGGCAGGCGCTGTCGGCTTTGCGCAGATAACTTGACAGCATCTCGGCCACCTGGCGCAAAACGGCATCGCCCGCGTCATGGCCGTGGGTATCATTGAATTTTTTGAAGAAATCAATGTCCAACATAATCAGGCCAAGCGGTTTTTTGCTGCGCGCGGCACGATTGATTTCACGCTCCAGACTCTCTTCCAAATAACGACGATTAAACAAGCCGGTTAATGGGTCGCGGATGCTTTGATTACGCAAACGCTCTTGCAAGTGCAAGTTAGCTAAAGCCAGAGAAACCTGCTCGCCCACGGTGCGGGCTAATTGCTGGCGGTCTTCGCCTAACGGTTGATTTTCGTCAGTCATCAAATGCAGCAACCCCAGCGTTTCGCGTTGCGCGATAAGCGGCAGGCATAGATAATCCTGGCAGTTGTCGGAACTTGTTGCTTCAGCTACAACATGCGAACAGGCCAGTTCGCTGCCGTTACATTCCACTAAGTGCATCCGATTGCGGCGCAATCCCCAGCACTCGTCAGGCGTGAAGTAGGTTTCGGTTCGCACCTCGCCCCAATTAACAACAGCTTCCAGATTGTCTTTGGCGGCATCGAAGGCGAAGAGGGCGCCGTTGGTAGCGGGAAATAGTTGCTTAATGGTGCGCGCCATGATTTTATAGGCTTCGTCCACGCTGCGGCACGATTGCAGAAACTCGCCCATTTCGCCAATCAGCGTCATTTCGCGCGTGTGTCGCTCTAATTCACCAACGCGCACTTTGAGTTCCTCATGGGCATCCTGCAAGCGCTCTTCGGCGTGCTTGCGCTTGGTGATGTCTTGCAACTGCGCCAGAAAATAAAGCGGCTGCCCGCCGTCATCTCGCACTAAGGAAATACTCAGTAACACCCAGGCTTCATTGCCGCGCCGCAAAGTCAGGCGGCGCTCGATTTCATAAGAGAGAATTTCGCCTTCCAACATTTGCCGCATCTGCTCAAGGTCGAACTCCAGATCATCGGGATGCGTAATCGCCTGAAAGTTTGTCGTCAACAGTTCTTGCGCCGTATAGCCGGCAATGCCGCATAGCGAGGGATTGACGGTGAGAAACTGCCCGTCTAAATCCAACAGCGCCATGCCGATGACGGCGTGTTCAAAGGCGTTGCGAAAGCGCTCTTCGGGCGAAGGCGGCGCAAGTGCGGCTTCGGCCTCGTCATCAATTTCCTCCGGTAGGGGCCGCGCTGGTAGAACGTTGGCAAAGGCGTGGCGCCGCCATTCGAGCTGCAACGTCGTCTGCCGCGCAAGGGCGCGCAGGGCTTCTTTCTCTTCATCCGATAAACCACGAGGCGCGTAATCCAAAATGGCTAAAACGCCCAGAGCGTAACCATCATGCGTGACAAGAGGCGCGCCGCTATAAAAGCGCACTTTTTGATCCGCGTTTTGAATAGGGCTAAAACGTGGATCAACTTCCAGATCGCGCACTAAGAGCAAATCTTCTTCGAGAATAGCTTGTGCGCAGGGCCAGCCATCGCGCGGTAATTCGCGCAGCATAAATTGATGGCGTGCTTTCAGAAAAACACGCTTTTCATCTATCAAGGCCAGCCAGGCCAAAGGCGCGCGGCACATCTGCGCGGCGAGATGAACAATGTCATCGAATTCACTTTCGGGCGGCGTGTCGAGAATCTGACAGCGACGCAGGACATGAAGCCGGAGTGATTCGTTAAGGGGCAGGGGAGCACGCATGGAGAAAAGAAGATGAAAAGTGCGCTTAGTTTGCTTTGCGGTTTGCGTTGTCACAAGCGGCGGGTAAAATCAATGGCGTTTTCAATCTAAACACGAAAGAGTATTATGTCCTCATCGCGCCCGTTTCGCACCGCCGTTATCGGCTATGGCTTTGCCGGCAAAAGTTTTCACTCATATTTAGTTTCCCTCACGCCGGGCTTGCAACTGCACGGTATCGCTTCGCGCAATCCCGAAACTCGCGAAAAGATTTTAGAGCGCGGCGATTGCAAAGCCTACGCGAGTTTTGAAGAAGCCATTGCCGACCCGGAAATAGATTTAGTAGTCATCGCTTCGCCCAATTCGCAGCACGCGCCCCAGGCTATTGCCGCGTTGAACGCCGGTAAAAACGTCGTGGTGGACAAGCCGATGTGTTTGTCTCTGGAAGAAGCCGATGCCATGATCTCCGCCGCCAAAAACAACAACAAGCTGCTTTCGATTTTTCATAATCGCCGTTGGGACGGCGACTTTTTAACTGCGCAGCAAGTGATAAACAGCGGAGAGCTTGGCGAAGTGAAATGGATAGAACTCAGTTGGGGACGCGTCGGCGCTTATCGCAGTTGGCGCGGCCAGAAAGAGCACGGCGGCGGGCGCTTCTGGGATTTAGGCGCACATTTATTAGATCAACTGATGCTCTTTTACAAAGGCCATAAAGTCGAAAGCGTTTACCTGCGCAAGCAATACGATTTTCCTGAAGCGGACGTGGAAAGCGAAGCCCTGTGTATCCTGACTTTTGAAGGCGGGCGCACCGGCATCATTGATACATCCAGCGTGATGGCGGTTGCCAAGCCGCGCTTTTATCTACGCGGCCTCAAAGGCACCTTCCAAAAATACGGCGTTGACCCGCAGGAAAAAGCCATGATCGAAGGCGATATAGATGCCGCGCAAGAAGACGAAGATTTGTTCGGCATCATCGGCGACGGACAGAATGAAAGGCGCATTCCCACCGTTCCCGGTCGCTGGCGCTCTTACTACGAAAACATCGCCGCTGCTTTAGCCGGTGA